>JBBQMV010000345.1:0-2895 GCA_038329315.1 Bdellovibrionia bacterium
ACCCTCACCTTGGTCGGAATTCTCGGCGTCGCCTCGGGTTCGAGCGCGCTGAACCACTGGCAAGACCGCGAAATGGACGCGCTCATGCCCCGGACCGCGAAGCGCCCACTTCCCTCCGGTCGAATCAGCGAAGCGCACGTCCTCGCTTTTTCGTTCGGCGCGATGGCCGTCGGCGTCGCACTCCTCTCGATCCTGTCCTGGAAACTCGTCGCGCTCGCGGCCGCCGCGATTTTTTCCTACAACGTCCTTTATACGCTCTGGTGGAAACGCACGATGCCGTTCGCGGCGATCCCGGGCGCGCTTCCCGGCGCACTCCCGATTCTCATGGGCTACGTCGCCGCCCAAGGCGACGTCATCACTCCGGGCGGCATCTATCTCTTCGCGATCCTCTTCTTCTGGCAGATGCCCCACTTCTGGGTACTCGCCCTCCGCTTCACCGACGACTATGCGAAGGGCGGCGTCCCGACACTCCCCGTGGCCCATGGCACTCGCCTCACCATCGGCCAAATCGTCGTTTGGTGCCTTGCCTACTGCGCGCTCGCCCTCGGCGCTCCGCTTTTTTTTCGGGTCGGTTCGGTTTACCTCTCCGTTTCGATTCTGATTTGCGCGAAGCTGCTTTGGGAGCTCCGCCTGTTCGCGATGGGCGGCGATAAGATCGCGGACCCCGGCTCGAAGTTCTGGCTCCGCTTCTTCCTTTGGATTAATTTCTCGCTCATCGGCTTCATCGGAGCGATCGTCGCGGACCTTTGGTCGGTTTATCTGATCCGGGACGTGACGGCGGGCGAAACTTCGATTTCTTCCACCTACGAATTCCCGGAAGAGCGGACTTACGGTCACGCTGATCGGGGGATGGGAAACGCGAACCGATTCTCCTCGATAAGCTCGCTCGGGCCGGCAACTGAAGGTGCCCTTCATCTAGATCCGCTTTAAACTAGTAGAGCTCGATAGCGAGCCCCCGCGCAGGCGCCAAATCTCTGGCGTCCGCGCATCTCTTTCTTGCCGGATTTCCCCGTGTCACAATTGGGGAGGATGAACTCTTCACGTCGGCGTGTCGGTGGAAAAATTTTGGTGCTGCTTACGCTCGGGCTCGCCGTGGCTTCGGCCATTTCGGCAACGGACGCAAAAGCAATCGGCCCGATCCTCGAGACCATCCACGTCGTCAAGCGAGTAGGCTCGGCGTGCTACACGATTCTTACCGAAGTCGGCGATGGACTCGATGCCGTACCGTTCACTCGACGGATCATCGATAAGATCGCCGCGAAAAACTGGCGCGATCATTTTAATCTCGAGCGGTACCACGAAGCGAAGGAGAAATACCTCGAAGCCTTCAAGTCGGACGACCTCCAACTCGAGAAATGGGGCCTTCCGGAAACCCGGCTCGCCTACATTTCGGCGCTCATCGAAAGAGCCACCGACATGCCGGTTTCGCTCGCGGATAGTTTCATCGACGATCCGATCCACGCTCGAGCACTCCAGCTCCTCTGTAAAGGAACCGATCTCGGAAAGCCGCTCACCGCATGGCAGGTCGAAAACTTCATGAATCGGGCGTTCTTGCTCACCGGAAAGCTCGACATTACGAAAGCACTTTTCGAACCGGCCAACGTGAAAAAACTTCACGAAATGATGAAAGAAAACCTCTGGAAAGATTCCGCCGTCCACGGCGTGATCGATCTCTATACGAAATTTAATCTTCGCGTTTACACGAAAACCGAAATCAAAGAAATTACGACGAAAGAAATTCGCGATCTCGCGTCCGACGAAGTAAAGACGCTCGAAACGAATTCCGCGCGGGCATTTACTGAAGCCGAACGTACGAAATTTATCGACGATGCGTTCGCGAAAAAAATGAAGATCGACTACCCACCACTCCTCGAGGAACGGATGAAGTCGGCGCAGCTTGAAGGTAAAAAGGCTTTTTGGACTCGCCTCTTCAAGAGCCCGAGGGCGAAGGTCGCGATGGCGCTGCTCACTTGGAACCCGGTGACGATCGTCCACAAATTGCGGCCGGGCCTCCTTCCGGAGTGGGACTTCATCAAGAATCGCGGACCCGAGGTCGTGAAAGATTGCTTGGAGCGCGGATGGCACCGGTGCCTAGAGCCTCTCGAACCCGCGATGCGGAAAGAGTTTAAGCAACAGTACTACTACGACTGGACGCGCAAGAAGATCGCCTGGTGGGCCGGTGTCTTTACCGTCGGTTACGCGATCGGCGAACTCTACGGGCTCGATCCAGAGCAAGTTCAAGACTGGATCTTGGATCAGGGTAGAGCGGGCGCGGACGCCATCGACAAAGCGTTCTTTGAGAACGACGACAAGCTTCCAGCGATCATGGGAGTGCCGCCGTTCGTTTTTTAAGACCCACTGCGCAGGGCTTTTCGCCCCTTTTCGTCCTGGCCCGGAAGTTGGACTCCTCTTCGGTACGAATACGCTCGCCCTGAGCGCTCGAACCTAAAGGACTTCAAAATGAACAAATCTCTCTCAGTACTTACGATTTCGGCACTCGCCCTTACGGCCTGCGCCAGTTCGACGAAGAAGTACGACTATCCACCGACCACCAACGCGACCACGGAAATCGAAAAACTCGAAGGCGACATGGCCGTGGCCATGCGCGCGCAAGTCAACGTCCTTTCGCCAGATCACTACGCCGATGCCCGAAAGAAACTCGATCAGGCGAAGAAGGAAAATCAGGATCGTAAATCGAACGCCGACGTTCTCGAAGACCTCGGTTACGCGAAGGCGGACCTCGACGCTGCGAACGAAGTCGCCCCTCGCGTCGAAGCGGCTCTTCCGGAAATCGTGAAGGCCCGCTCCGATGCGCTCGCCGCCGAGGCCGTTCGGCTCCGGAACGGAGATCTGATCGACGCGGATAGCGACCTGAAAAAGGTCACGGTCGGTTTC
>JBBQMV010000346.1:0-2880 GCA_038329315.1 Bdellovibrionia bacterium
AAGTCCTGTCCTGCATTATCTCGTTAATCTACATTTCCCCTGATTTTTTAATAATTCCTTGACAATATGAATTTGATAATCTTGAAACTAAATCTAACTGATTATTGAGTTGTTCGTACACATCGGTTGATGCCTTCTTCGCCATCCGATCTTCGCGCCGGAAGCGGCCACGAGCGGAGTCTGCGCCTCGCTGGCCTCGGTCGGTGGACGCTATTACGCGATGGACCGCGATAAGCGCTGGGACCGGGTCGAGATCGCCTGGAAAGTTCTCACCGGCCAAGCCCCGATCGTCGCGAAGACCGCACTCGAAGTGGTTACTGCCGCTTACGCCGCCGGAAAAAGCGACGAGTTCGTAGATCCGGTTCTCCTCGACGCGAAGGGCGGGATCGGCGACGGCGACGCGCTGGTTTTCTTCAATTACCGCTCGGACCGCGCCCGCGAAATTACCGCCGCCTTCGTCCTCCCCGACTTTAAGGATTTTCCCCGCGGAAAGTGGCCAAAACTCGCGGCTTTCGCCGGCATGACGACCTACGATAAAAACCTGCCTGCGCCGGTGCTCTACGGCCCGCAGAACTTAAACCACATTTTCGGTTCAGTACTCGAGGATCATAAACTGACCCAGCTTCGGCTCGCCGAAACCGAGAAGTACGCGCACGTCACGTTCTTCTTCAACGGCGGCCGCGAAGCGCCGTTTATCGGCGAAGACCGGATCCTGATTCCGTCGGTCCGCGACGTCGCGACCTACGACCTAAAACCCGAGATGAGTGCCTTCGAAATCGCGGCCGCCGCGAAAGGACGCATCGAGACGAACGCGCCGGACTTTCTCCTCATGAATTTCGCAAATGCGGACATGGTCGGGCATTCTGGAAACTACGAAGCCTGCGTACGCGCGATCGAAGCGCTCGATAAATGCCTGGAAATAGTCGTCGGTGCCGCCGAGAAGAACGGCTACCACACCCTTATCACCGCCGATCACGGAAACGCCGAAGAGATGTGCGACGAACGCGGGCATATCCACACCCAACACACTCTGAACCCGGTTCCCGCGATCTGGATCGCGCCAGACTCTGCAATCGCGCCGAAGGATGCACGTAAACCACTTCGTGACGGTTCGCTCGCGGACGTCATGCCGACGCTTTGCCAATTCATGAATCTACCCGTCCCGGTCGAATGCACCGGAAAATCCCTGGTCCAAGGAACCTAAGCCATGTCACTGATGATGATCCCCGAGTTTCCGAAGACGAAAAAACTGAAGTCGATCGCCGTGCTCACCAGCGGCGGCGATGCTCCGGGAATGAACGCCGCGGTACGGGCGGTCATTCGGTACGCTATTGCGAACGAAGTCGCCGTTCATGGGATCATGCGCGGTTATAGCGGACTCATCGAGGGCGAAATCGTCCCGATGAAACGTTCGAGCGTCGCGAACATCATCCAACGCGGCGGAACGATCCTAAAAACCGACCGTTGCCCAGCATTCATGAAGAAGTCCGTCCGGAAGGACGCCGCGATTCGCCTCCGTGAAAAGGGCATCGAAGGGCTCGTCGTGATCGGCGGCGACGGCTCTTTCACGGGCGCCTCGCTGCTGGCGAAAGAGACCGGCTTCGCCACGATCGGCGTGCCCGGTACGATCGATAATGACATCGCCGGCACCGACGATACGATCGGATTCGATACGGCCGTGAATACCGCCGTCGAAGCGATCGACCGGATCCGCGATACCGCGAGCTCCCATGGCCGCCTCTTCCTCGTCGAAGTGATGGGCCGAAACTCCGGATTCATCGCGCTTTCGACGGGCGTCGGCGGAGGAGCCGAAACGATCGTCGTTCCGGAAGCGAAACTGACCCTCGGAAAAATCACGGGCACGATCAAACGCGGGATTTCTCGCGGAAAAACGTCCTCGATCATCGTCGTCGCCGAAGGTCCGAAGCCGGGCCTGGCTGCCCGGATCGCGCGCGGGCTGACGAAAAGCGGATTCGATCCGAAGGTCTGTACGCTCGGGCACATCCAGCGCGGCGGTGCTCCGACCGCCCACGACCGGATGCTCGGGTCCGTTCTCGGAGCAATGGCGACGGCCCACCTGATCGCGGGAAAATCCGGCGGAATGGTCGGGCTCCAGGATAACCGCGTCACCTACGTGAAGTTTAGCGATGTGATCGGCAAGCATAAGACGCTACCGAAAATCGCGATGTCGCTCGCCGAAATTCTCGCGACCTAAGCATGGCCTGAATCCTGAACGAAACGGCAGATGCCGCTCTCGCTCTGCCCCGCGTGTTACCTGCCCGCTCGTTCCGTTATCGCGAATCTTCCTTGTGGAGAATGCCTCGCTTCGCTCCTCATCGCGCCCCCGATCTGCGCGATCTGCCTCGGTTTCACCTGCTCGCCGGAAAACTGCGCACGCCCTTGGCTCCGCATCGACGGCGAGAATGCCTGCCTCCGCTTCGATTCCGTCACGGCCGCCTACCTCTCGATCGGGCCCGGCGCGCGCGTACTGAAGTCTTGGAAAACGTCGCCGAGTCCGAGCCTCACCCGGCACTTTCTCCCGGAGGTGAAGCGCCGACTCGCCGACTTCCCCACGGAACGCCCCCTCACCCTCGTACCCGTTCCGCAGAACGCCGCTCGCCGATGGGAACTCGCCGGCGGATCCGCACTTCGCCTCTGTCAGATGATTCGCGATGCCCGACGGAACCCTGATGACCGCGTGCTCGACCTGCTCGAAGTCGGGCCTAAAATCCACGCCCAAGCAAAGTCGCAGGGCGACGAACGGTACTCACGAAAGTCCGCGATTCGTGCGCAGGAACGGCGCGAACTGAATGTCGGGACGACTCCGACGCTCGTTCTCGTAGACGACTTCCTGACTTCGGGATCGACCCTACGAGCGGC
>JBBQMV010000347.1:0-2879 GCA_038329315.1 Bdellovibrionia bacterium
ATCTGGGTTCCGCGACCATCCCATCCATGCACGATCAGCACGCGCGGCCCCGATCCCCAGGAGTAGGCGATCAGGCCCGATTTCAATTCGATTCGGCGAGCCGATTTTTTCAGCTCGATTTCCCAACCGGGGGCGGGAATCCGGGTCGGAGTCACGAAATAGCGGAGCCCGCGTTTCGCCGTGAGCGACGGCGCGAGAACGCTGCCAATGCGGAACGAGTTCTGGATCGCGAGAAACGCGAGACGCTCGCCGAGCGGCGGCCGCCTGGGCTTTCTCGGTGCCGATTCAAGTGCGGAGTTCGTCGACGTAGCGTCCAAGCCTAACGCCTCAAGACCGGGCGAAGTGCGCGTTTCGCGAGATTTTCTCCGAGAAGCTCTTCCATCGCGACGAGAAGTCCGGGCGACGTGTGATTGAAGTCAGTGACTTTGCCATCGATCAGATCGACGGCCGCAAAAAGGATTCGGTGGCGCTTGAGGAAGATGCCGATTTTCTTCCCGGCTGCGCGGTCAGAGGCTGAAAGTTTTACCGGCGCGAGTCGACCGCCACGGTCCATGTCGATGATCGATTCTCCGCTCGACGGAATTTTCTTTACGGAAGCAAGGAGCTCGCCGTCGACGAACCAGAGCCGGGTTTCACCCTCGGCGATGCCCGGCAGAAACTCTTGGACGATCACGGGCAGATGTTCGCCTTCGGTCGCAAGGCGGAGCCGATCGCGGATCGTGTTCAGGGAGAAGGTGTGGGTATCGAGCACTTCGACGCCTTTACTCTGGGCGAGGAAGAGCGGCTTCAAAACGACCTTTCCGAGGTTCGCCGAAAACTCGGCCAGACGATCGACCGAAGCCGAGACGAGGCTCTTCGGGAAGAGCGCGCCGAGTTCGACCGCCGCCCACTTCTCGTTCAGCGAAAAGAGGGACTCGGGCGAAGAATGGATAACCGGTCCAGATTTTCCCCGACCCCGGCTAGCGGCCAGGATTTGGAGGGGGAGTAGATAACTCAGATCGACCGGCGGATCGGTGCGATAAAAAATATGATCGAAGCCCGCGAGGGGCTCCCAGCGCCGCTCTCCGCGCCGTATGTTCGCCGGTTCGCGCGGACGTACGATGCTGAGGACCTCCGTCGTTTCGGCGTGCGGAATCCCTCCGTCGAGACCGATCCAGCGATTTTCGGCGAGCGTGCATTCCGCTCCGGCTACGAGCGCTTCTTCGATCAGGCGGAGGGTCGTATCGCGGGCGTGATCGAGCGTGTCCCAAGGATCGACGACGAAAAGGAGGCGCTGGGCCTTTTTTCGAGGCGCGGGGCGTTTTTTCTTTTTCATGGGGTCCCGATCGCGATCTTCTTCCGAAGTTCCTCGATGAAGGGCGCGAGATTTTCGCGAAGCTTCGGCGGCAGCGCATTTCCGAGATCGAGGCGTCGTTCGGCCTCCGAGCGAGCAGCGGCCGGCGTGAAATACGCGGCGATATGGGCCGGATCGGATTTTTTCGCCATGAAATCATCCTCGAGATCGTCGGCGATTTGGAACGCGATTCCGAGGTCATCGCCGATTTTTCCCAGGGCCGCGATTATTGCGGCATCCACTCCGCCGGCGATCGCCGGGAGAGTGAGGGAGGCCCGAAAAAGGGCGCCGGTCTTTAATCGAAAAATTTCGAAGAGCGCGGCGGAATTACCGCTCGCTTTCGCGGTGGCGAGATCCATTTCGGCGGCTTGGCCCGCGATTACGCCCCGAGCGCCGGACGCTTCGAGAAGCGCTACGGTAAGATCAAGGACGCGCTCGGCAGGAAGGCGCGAACGAAGTCCCAAGATCACGTCAGGAGCGAGGAGGGCGAGCGCGTCGCCGGCGAGCACCGCCAGACCCTCGCCGTAAACTTTATGATTCGTCGGGCGTCCGCGGCGAAGGTCATCATTGTCCATCGCTGGGAGATCGTCATGGACGAGTGTGTAGGCGTGGGTCATCTCCATCGCGGCGGCCAGGTTCAGCGCGATTTCGGATTCTAGGCCGACCGCTTCGGCGACGGCGACGATCAGCCGAGGGCGAATTCGTTTCCCCGGGCCGAGGAGACTGTAAAACATCGACTCCTCGAGCCGTGCGGGCGCGCCCCGTAGAGCTTCCCGCGCGGTGCGGGCGATCGCGGAGTCGAGTGGAGTCACGGGCGCGTGAGAGGATTCAGACTTCATAAGCGAAAGCTTTACGGATCGGGCGAAGGTTGCATCGCGTAGAGCGGGCCGTTCAGTCGCATTCCGAAAGATCCGTCTGGCTTTTTGAACCCTCCCAGAAGGGAATCCAAAAGGGAAATCGTTTTTTCCTGTCGATAACGGTCGGAGAAGCCGAACTTAAGCCGGATATTGCCTTCCGAGTTATCGAGCACTTTATTCAGCTTGATGTCGCCCGTCGCGGTGCCTTGGAGATCGTCCGTACCGCCTGACTTTCCGAGACGCGCGGTCGTGACCGTCGCCTTCCCGCCACCGACATCGATATCGAAGTCGGCGTCCGAAATCGACGTCTTCGGAATGTCGAATCCTTTGAATTTCTGAGCGTCGATCACGATCTTCGAGAGCACGAGCTTAATCTTACCCTCGAGCCCGCTCGCCGATGAAGGCGAACCGGCGAGGGTGATCGTTCCGCGGAGATCCGCGCCGCCATCGAGCCCGACGGCAAATGGCAGAATCCCCATTTTGCCGAGATTAAGGTTGTCGAGTTGGATTTCAGCGTCGAATTCGTCGCCCTTCGCCATGACGTTCGCAACGATCGTTCCGGTACCCTCTTCGAGAACGACATGCGCCCCGAGCTTTCCGTGGAGGAGCGGCATGATGATATTCGGCGCGACTTCGAGACGCGAGAATTTTAGAACCTTTTGGGTGTCGAGCATCGTGAGCTTCACACC
>JBBQMV010000348.1:0-2867 GCA_038329315.1 Bdellovibrionia bacterium
CCTCAGTCCTGGTGGCTCGCGCCGCTCATCACGTCGCTCTCGAAATACCCACTCTATTTCGGAGCGACCGCACTGACTGCCCTCACCGACAACGCCGCTCTCACTTACCTCGGTGCCCAAGTTCCCTCCCTCGCCGATGCCCTCAAATACTCGCTCGTCGCGGGCGCCGTCACCGGCGGCGGGCTGACCGTGATCGCAAATGCGCCGAATCCGGCCGGGTATGGACTTCTAAAAGAATATTTCGGTGAAGACGGGATTCAGCCGGGCCGCCTTTTCAAAGCCGCCCTCATTCCGACTCTAATTGCATCGATCTGTTTGGAGCTCCTTTAAGCCTATGACGAACTTCGAATTCCCAAAACTCCACTCCCACGAACTCGTTCTCTTCTTTTACCCATCGCCGGGACTAAACTGGATGAATCCGAAGGCGCTGACCTTCTCGACGACTCGGAATAAGCTACTCGGCCGATCGCGGGGGATCGGACACGTCTCGGTGATGATCCGGACTCCAACAGATTTCGTTCTCACGGGAATGACCCAGCTTCTCTCGAACGAAGGTCGAAACGAAGTCCTCTTCGGCGGTTACGGCCTCGGCATCCTTTTGCATAATTTCAAAGGCGCGCTCGAAGATGGCGCCAAGCTGCTTCCCGAACTCGAAAAGCGTTCGCGAAACGCAGGCAAGCTTTCGTACCTCCGCGTAGCCGCGAACGAGCAAATTACCGGACGCCTACTCGAGTACCTCTCCGAATACCGCAAGAACGGATACGATCAGTGTTACGGGATGAAAAATCGTCCCCTCTTCGGTGAGGGCGGCGGATGTTCGGCCTTCGCAGCGAGCTTTCTCGAAACCGCGGGAGTTCTCCGCGACGAATTTCGGCGTGAATGGACGCGGACTTTTAACATTCCACACGACCTGATCGGCGGCCCGATCACCGGGAAGAAAGTTTCCGTGATTGATCTCCTCCGCCGCGCGGATCGCTGGGCCCAAGAAAACGAGCCTCACGAAAAAGGTTTTTTCTGGGATCCGGATCTCATGCACGCGTGGCTTGAGCGAACCCATACGCAGGAACGGAAATTCGCCACGGGCGTTTTCCAAGCCGAAAGCTGGAACTCCGCCATCGGACTCTCTCTCGACGCGAAATCGGCAACTCCTCCGTCCGGCCGAATCTTCCAGCACGGCGACTAAGGCGTCGAGACCGGCTTCAGTCTTCCTCGTTTTTTTTCGGAACGTTCACGTGTTCGAATGGGCAATGGCGGCATCCCGAACCGCAGCAAGTGCCCCGCCGGAGGTGATAAGCGGCCGTGAAAACGAGGAGTCCGTTTTCATCGAGGTAGTAATCAATTCCTTCACTCAGCGCGGGCATCGATCGAGACGTCTCCCAGAATGCCACTCATTGTCAATTGGAACGCCGCACGACTGGTGCGTGGCTTGCTAGCCTCCAGCCCCCACTCCAATTCCGACTGCGACTCGGGCGCGTCATACGATTCTCTTTTGCGCCGCGATTCCGATCCTTTAGATTCCTGAAAACCTTATGAATCTTCAGACTTGGATCCAATCCCAAATTCCCGGCGTTTCCCTCAAATCCGCCGATTCCGTTTTAAACCTCACCGCCGAAGGCGCGACGATTCCATTCATCGCCCGGTACCGGAAAGAAGCGACGGGTGGTCTCGACGAAGTTCAGATCCAAAAGGTGATCGAGGCGAAGGAAAGTTGGGACACGATCACCCATCGTCAAACCTTCGTGATCGGTGAAATCGAGAAACAAGGAAAGCTCACGGACGAACTGCGCGCGAAAATCCTCGCGACGTTCGCGCCGACGCTGCTTGAGGATCTTTACCTCCCGTACAAGGTGAAGAAAAAATCCAAAGCGACGCTTGCCCGAGAAGCCGGCCTGCAAGTGCTGGCCGATTGGATCTGGGACTGCGGTCACGGCACCGTGAAACCGGAACCAGGACAGACGCTCGATATCTGGGCGTTCACTTTTCGAAATGAAGAAAAAGGATTCGCGGACGTCGAGAAGTGCATTCAGGGCGCTCAAGACATTCTGGTCGAACGCCTGTCGGAACGCGCAGATCTCCGTGCGACGGTCCGCGACCGCGTCTTCCGCGAAGGGACGCTAAAAGCGGCGAAGGCCACGAAGGCGAAACCGAATTCGAAGTACGAAATGTACTTCAATTATCAAGAACCCCTCACCGGCTTGCTCAAGCCGGAAGCTTCCCATCGCTACCTCGCGATTCGCCGCGGATGGATGGAGGAAGAACTCACAATCGGCATCGCCGGTCCGATCGGTGAAGTCGACGCGTTCGAAACCGAACTCCCAGCTCTCTTCGAAAACGAAGCGGCGACCCACCGGGATCCCGCCGAATCTCCGGGCCACGAGATCCTCATGAAGGCCGCTAGGCTCGCTTATAAAGCGCATGTTTTCCCGGCGATCGAAAATGAAGCCCACAAAAAGCTGAAAGAGATCGCCGACACTACTGCGATCACGGTCTTCGCCGAAAACGTAAAAAAACTCCTCCTCGCCTCCCCATTCGGCCCGAAGGCCGTTCTCGGAGTCGATCCGGGAATTCGCACCGGATGTAAGCTCGCCGTCGTTTCCGACGCCGGAAAATACGTCGGCGACACCGTTCTCCACCTCCAAACCGAAGACGGAAAAAACAAGGCGAAGGAATTTCTGAGCACCATCCTGAAAATGGGCGACATCAAAGCGATCGCCGTCGGGAACGGTACCGCCGGGCGAGAAACCGAAGCGTTCATTCGCCAAACCGTGAAGGAAAACGCCGTCGACGTTCCCGTCGTCATGGTGAGCGAAGCCGGAGCTTCCGTCTATTCCGCGAGCGAAGTCGCGCGCGAAGAGTTTCCGGATATC
>JBBQMV010000349.1:0-2851 GCA_038329315.1 Bdellovibrionia bacterium
TTTTACCCACGAAAACCGCGCCGGCTTTTTCAAGCCGATCGACCGCGGTACCGGTGTAAGGCGGTATGTAATTCTCGAGCATCTTCGAGGCACACGTCGTGCGAACGCCGTCGATGACCATGTTGTCCTTGATGGCGATCGGAATCCCGAGCAGCGGATGGGTATCGCGCGGAACCTTACCGGTCTTCGCGAGAATGCGGTCGGCCTCTTTCGCCGCGGCCATAGCGCGATCTTCGAGCGTCAAAAGAAACGCGTTGTGCTTCGAAGCTTTGATCGCGCTTAGGGTATCGCGCGTGAGTTCGATCGGCGAGAGCTCCTTCTTGTCGAAGGCATCGTGGATTTGAGTTATCGTGCGGTACTTTTCGTTCAGCATTTTCGTCTCGCGCTCGGAAATTTAGAGTATTGGCGGAACTTTGAAACCCTCGTAGAGGGTGTCCGGGGCCGGCTTGATCATTTTCGGTTTTCCATCCGCGGTGGTCGGGGACGGGACGACGACATCGTCGCGCATCGGCGTTTCGATTTCGAGCGGGTGATACATCGGCTCAGTGCCTTCCGGGATCGTCACCTTCGAGATCTGGTCGACGTAACCAAGGGTCACTTTCATTTGATTTGCGTACAGACGAACTTCTTCGTCGGTCAGCGCGAGACGCGCGAGATCCGCGACTTTTCGTACCAGGGCTTCATTCACTTCGATCGTCGCCATTCGACTAAATCTCCAGTCTTTTTAAGAGTTTCGAGACTAGACGAACACGCTTCCGAGAACAATGAGGGATGCGGCGCGTAAACCATGAAAAACGGGCATTCCAGGCCTTCCTTGACGCGACGGAACATCTGAGTGATGAAAGTGCCATGCAGGAACGTCGTTCAGACTCTTTTCATGCCCATGTTTATTTCGACGAAAAGTCACGCCCAGCAGCGGCGGCACTTCAAGCGACACTCTTGAACGACCTCCCGAAAAGCGTTCACGTCAGTCGCCTCGTCGACCGTCCGATCGGCCCTCACCCCCTTCCGATGTTCGAGCTCGGCTTCACGTTCGACGAGTATCCTTCGGTCCGCGCGTACCTCGAAGCGCACCGTGGAAATCTCGATATCCTCGTGCACCAACTCACGCCGGATGAAGTCTGGGACCACACCGACGGCGCCGAATGGTTAGGCAAGCCCCAGGTACTGAAAATGCAATTCCTTCAAGACTTCATGGACGGAAAAATTCCGGGCGTGAGCGAAAATCCCGTCGCCTCGAAAAAGTAAAAATAGAAGACGTTAGACCTCGAAGAATTCGGCGATCTCGTACTTCCGGTCCATCGCATCCGAGTATCCGAGGTCGAGGAGCTTCCGGGTGTAGGATCCGTCGAAGGCAAGGTAACTCAGGAGATCCGATCCGGTTTCAACCGAGGCGCCTACTCCTCGAAGAAGGTGCCGGATGAGGAAAGGAAACTTCGAAAACTGATCGCCCGCGAGCGAACCGAGATCGCGCGAAGGCTTGATCACGAATACCGGAATCTGTCGGAGAGGCGCATCGGTCTCCTTCCAAGCTTCCTTAGGAATGAGGGAAACCGTGCGATTTATTCGCTGGAGGCGTTCGATGTCCGATTCAAGTCCGTCCATGAACGCGCCGTTCATCATGACGCCCGCGATTTCGACGAGCGAAATCGAATCCATTTTCGCATTCTCGTGGCGTTCGAGTATCGCGTCTTCCTGACGCTCAAATCGAATCCCGATCGTTAGAATTTTCTTCGACCCCATGTGAATCGCAGGACTGAGTGGCGCGCGGAGCCGAATACTTCCGTCCCCATAGAAGGCGTTCTCGAGCGCGACCGGTTCGAAAAGAAACGGAATCGCGGCCGAGGCCAGGATGTGCTTCAACCCGATTTTCCGGCGCAACCCGATCCGCGAGCTTCGTACCCACGACGTGATTTTTTCATCACCGTCGAAAAATGTAACCGAGGTTCCCGTCCCGTAATGGGTCGCGGAAATCGCCATTCCGCTGAGAATTCCCTCGCGCAGGTTCTTTTCGAGACGATCGAAGTCGTAGATCGAAGCCATGAGTTTCTGGAGCGGGCCGGTCCCGAGCAGGTGGGTCGATTTCCGATGATGAACGAGGCCGCCGAGGCTCAGGTCCTTAATCCAGCGAAACGCAATTTTTAGGAGAAAGAACGGGCTCGTCTCGAGAATTTTATCGGATCGAAGTTCGGCCCAAAGCTTCCACGCATTCGCGGTAGCGGATGCGAAATCGTCCGCGTTACATCCCATAAAGGCGGCATTGATCGCGCCTCCGGAGATTCCACTGATCGATTGGAAAGGCGTTCGCTGCGTTCTCCCCGGAACACTACCCAGTATGTCGGAGATCGCCTTCAGCACGCCCGCTTGATAGGCAGCGCGGGCACCGCCCCCGCTTAAAACCAATCCGACATGCTGAGTTTCATTTTCCATAGCTCAGACGACCCCTTCGAGAAATCCTTCTATAAACCGAATCAAAAATTTTCGCGGAGTGCCGCGCGAGAACTGGATGGTGACTTTTTCGTCCGCACCGGTACCCTCTTGCGCGATGATTTTTCCGGAACCGTACTCCGGGTGCTCAAGCTTCTGCCCGATGCGGTAAACACCACCGTTTTTCGCGACTGCTCCCGCCGCCGCCTTAGCACGGTCCGATTCGGTGAGCTGGGAATAATCGTCGGCGGATTTCCGTCCGGCGGTACCGCCGCCACCCCACCCGGAGCCCCACTCTTTGCGCTCGAAATGCTTCGAGGACCCCTGACGGAAGGTAGACGCACCCGAGCCGAAAGACAGATCTTTCGTCTCCATGAGTTCGGCAGGAATTTCATCGAAGAACCGGGCAGGTTCTTGGTAATTC
>JBBQMV010000350.1:0-2849 GCA_038329315.1 Bdellovibrionia bacterium
CCATTGCTCATGAAGTCCTTCGCGTTCGATAAGATCGAAGATGCCGATTTGGATACAATTCGGAATTTTCCAACCCGAGGCGAGAACGTTCGTGTGGGAAAGCGGCGTCGTATGGTGGGCATTGATGATCCCGGAAATCCGCGGAATATCATCGGGTACTCGGTGCATGACGACGATATCGAACCACTCGATCGTGTGCGCGACGCGCTTGTAATCCATTTCGGAACGGAACGCGCGAACGCGACCGACTGTACGCCCCGGGTTCAGCGCGATGTACCGCGATTGGGCGAAAAGTTGGTGCGAGAAAATCCGCGGAAGGGCCGCCGGATCGATCTCTTTCACAATCGCTTCTTGAAGCGTATTTGCGGGTTTAAAAAGAACCGGGATCAGTGGATCGATCCAGTCCTTCAAAAATCCGTAGAAGTACTCGACCATCGCGCGGTCCATGGTATCGACTTCGACGGTTTCGAGTGTAAAAAACTGGGTGTCCGGGCCGGCGCCTGCCGTTTTTTGGAGGGAAAGAATTCCGAAGTAGAAGCGGCGATCAAGGTCGAAGTAGACCGTCTGATTGAAGGCATCGATCTCGGAATCGATCTCGCCCGGCTTTTTTCCGAGTATTTGTTCGCCGACGTAGTCCGCGTGGAACGGATAACGGTTGTTGTTCACGAAGTGAACGCGTCCCTCGTGGCGATCGAGCACGACCTTCACGAACGGGTGTCCCGCAAGCTTACCGGCGATCTGCGCGAATTGGCTCTGGGTCAGCTTCTGACCCGAAAAACCGGCAACCAAAGCGACTGTCTCACTGCCGGCACCCAATTCGTCCGCGTTTTTCACTATGCTCGTCATGAATCAGGAGGGCTTAACCCGCCAAATTCACGGAGTCAATGCAAAGCGTTATCTTATTAAGCATTCGGAATTATTGATTATTTTTTATAAATCGGAAGGTCGAATTTTACCGAGAACCGCCGAGGGCGCGCAGATTCATCTGATCGCGAAACACCTGTTCGGTTACCGTGACGAGACTATGGAAAAGGCCGCTGCGCAAGCTGCGTTCGGCGTGCGGAGAAATAGACGGTGAAAGCGTCGCGATTCCGCCCGGCAATGCGCTAAGAATTCCGGCGACTGCGCGCGGATAGCCGTAGGTGATCGCCCCACCTTCGCGGCTGATTCGCTTTTCCCAACCCTCGATCAGCGTCTCGACGATTCCGGCGAGTTCGGACGGGGTGATCGCGGGATGGGTCGCGAGACGCTTTCCCCAATCTTCGAAGAACGGAGCGAGCGGGAGTAGAAGTTCGACCGATCGGCGAAGGGCACGTGGAGCGCGGAGCGCGAAATGGCGATGGTTCTCAGACGCGCCGATCCCTTTCCCCATCTTTCCGGCTTCCGCGAGTGCCCCGCCGAACCGTGCTGCACGCATGCCTTCGGCTTGGCCCACTCGGTAGGCAAATTCATAAACGGGATCTTCGGAAGTGAGATCCCAAGTATCGATGGCCCGATCGAGATCGCCGAGGTTATGGGCGATGAGCATCGACGCGACGAGCATCCCGATGCCGTCGCGGGCTTTTCGGAACTCGAGGTAGATCTTCGCTTCGCGGGTGACTTCGAATTCGATCGCTTCGCGGAGTCGCGTCGAGAGCATCGGGTCCCGACCGCGAGTCGCGACGTAGGCAGCGACCGCCACGGAGAACCATTCTCCTTGATGAGCCGAAAGAACGAGCTCGGTATGCGGAGAAGCGATCCAGCGCCGAGAAAGCGCGGTCGAGTCCCAGGTGTAAGCCTCGAGGACGATTTCCGCCATTTCGCGGATTTCCTCGGTGGAAAGGGCGGGGCTCCACAGTTTAAACCGAACTTGGTGATCACCATCGGTCGGCATGAAGCTTCCGAGGGACGCCCACTGGGCCGACATACAGAGGCGAAAATATTCGGCCGTGGTGAGTTCTTGATCGGGATTCGCGGCGGCCGAAACGACGTCGCGCAAATACTTACGGCGCGGATCGGGTTCCCCGTGGGCCAAATCCATGCGGATACCGCCGAAATCGCCGTCGAAAAGGAATGGAACCGCGTTTTGGAGATGAGAAACCAAAACAGAGCCCTGCACCGCGCGCGGGATAAACTCCCGTAGGGCAAAGGCGGTTTCAGGAGACGGAGACGCGGAACCCAAATGCATTCTGGGGAGGATATGACACATGAACCCATCCCACTACAAGGACCGACAAGTGCTCACCCCGACCTTTTTACAATGCGATTTTCGCATGGCGCCACGTCTCTTCTTCGCTATGATCTCCTCATGGCAAACGCACACGGTTCTAAGGGCAGCGCAAAGCAATCTCTCGACTCGTTCAAAACGGAGAGCTCGTTCACCCACGACGGTAAAACCTACCGTTATTTCAGCGTAAAAAAATTCGCGAACGCGGGCGCCGGAGACATCTCCCGCATGCCGTTTTCCCTGAAAATTCTTCTCGAGAATCTCCTTCGCAATGAAGACAACCTCTCCGTAAAAAAAGTCGACATCCAAAAACTCGCGGCTTGGAATCCGAAAAAAGAACCGGAAGACGAAATCCAATTCATGCCAGCCCGAGTCGTTCTCCAAGATTT
Organism: Bdellovibrionia bacterium; assembly: GCA_038329315.1. Classification (GTDB taxonomy): domain Bacteria; phylum Bdellovibrionota; class UBA1018; order UBA1018; family UBA1018; genus JACMQW01. The sequence goes on from JBBQMV010000350.1 coordinate 2,596, forward strand.
CACCGGCGTTCCGGCAGTGGCCGACCTCGCGGCGATGCGCTCCGCGATTCAGTCGCTCGGCGGCGATCCGAACCAGATTAATCCCCTGCAGCCCGCCGATCTCGTCATCGACCACTCGGTCATGGTCGATAAATGCGGGACCAAGGAAGCCGTAAAAGAAAACGCCGACCTGGAGTTCGAACGGAACGGCGAACGGTACCAGTTCCTCCGCTGGGGTCAGTCCGCGTTTAAAAACTTCCGCGTCGTTCCACCGG
>JBBQMV010000351.1:0-2810 GCA_038329315.1 Bdellovibrionia bacterium
TCCGTGCTCGCAAGCATGGGAACTCAGACGAAGGCGAAGAAGCCGAGCCTGAAGAAAAAAGAAAATGAGCGGATGGATGAAATCCTTCTGCCGATGTCGCTGATTGCGAAAGCGAACATCGAACCTGACTATGACTTTAGCTGACCTGCGGTCAGACGATTTTAGCTTAACTAGGAGACCTTAGAATGAACGCCACCGAATTATCCCGAGTTATCGAGTCTGTATCGAAGGACCGCTCGATCAAACGCGAAATTATCATCTCCGCGCTCGAACAAGCGATGCTGATGGCCGCCCAAAAGAAGTACGGCCAACACGCCGTCCTCGAAGCCCACTACAACACCGATACCGGCGAAATCGATCTCTTCCTCTTTAAGCGCGTGGTCGAATCCGAACCGGAAATGCTCGAAGAGTCTGAAGAAATCGACATCGGCGATGCTCGCCAACTCGACCCAGAGTGCCAACTCGACGACGAAATCGGCGTTCGCGTCGAAACCCCAGACTTCGGTCGGATCGACGCCCAAACCGCCAAGCAAGTGATCTTCCAAAAGGTCCGCGACGCCGAACGAGAAATCATCTTCTCGGAATACATCCACCGGAAGGGTGAGATCATCACCGGTATCGCTCGTCGCGTAGAACGCGGGAATCTCATTATCGACTTGGGCCGCACGGACGCCGTGCTCCCACGCGGTGAAATCATTCCGGGCGAAATCTTCAAACCCGGCGACCGCGTCCAAGCATTCCTCGAAGACGTCGTCACCTCGACGAAGGGCCCCCAACTTTACCTCACCCGCACTTCCCCGCGTTATCTCGGGAAGCTCTTCGAAATCGAAGTTCCGGAAATCCGGGACGGCATCGTCGAAATCAAGCAGTGTGCTCGTGAACCAGGCGCTCGCTCGAAGATCGCCGTCGTTTCGAAAGATCGTGACGTGGATCCGGTCGGTGCCTGCGTCGGCATGAAGGGCGTCCGCGTCCAAGCCGTCATTCAAGAACTCAAGGGCGAGAAGATCGACATCATCCCTTGGTCCGATAACCCGGTCATGTTTGTTCGCTCGGCACTCGCGCCGGCCGAAATTTCCTCCGTCCGTATGGACGAGCGGAATCGCATGATGGAAATCATGGTCGAAGACGACCAGCTTTCGCTTGCGATCGGCAAACGCGGACAAAACGTCCGTCTCGCCGCTCAGTTGACGGGCTGGAAGCTCGACATCATCTCCCGCACGAAGCTCTCGAAGCGCACGACCGACGTCATTGCGTCGCTCCAGCAAATCGAAGGCGTTTCCGAAACCTTTGCTCAGGCGATCTATCAGGCGGGATTCGCGTCCCTCCGTTCGATCTCCGACGCGACGATCGAGAACCTCCAGAAGATTCCTGGCTACGAAGACGCTACGGCGGCGGAAGGCCTGAAGGGTCGCGCGAAAATTGCTCATAAAGCGCACGGCGATCTGATCCCAGCCGGAGCGAGCATCGGGAACACCGGTACGCTCGTCGGGAACAAAGGCGAGTCGACGACCGGCGCGAAAGCGGCCGCCGAAGAACGCCTCCGCGAAATGATGAAGGCCGCGACTTCGGAAGAAGCGAAGAAGGCTACTAAAACAACTAGCACCGAAAAACAGGACGGCTGAGCCACAGAAAAACCAACCGGAATCCCGATTGAATTCTGACCTCAACTTTTTCTGACAGGAGCTAACCACAGAGTGGAACAACAGACCCAAGGACCGACGATGAAAGTCTACGAACTCGCTAAAGAACTCGGAGTCGACTCGATCTCCCTGGTCGACAAGCTGACCGGGATGAACATCAAGGTGAAGAACCATATGAGCGACCTCGCCGAAGCCGACATCCAAGCGGCGAAGGCCGCGTTCATGGCGGCCGAAGCGGCGAAAGCCGAAGCTAGCAAGAAGACCGCGACGAAAACCGTCACCCGGAAGAAAAAAGTCGAAGATCCGACCGAAGCCGCCTTGAAAGCTGCGGCGGCGACGAAAGCCGCTAAGGCAAAAGGCGCTGCCGTTGGCGAGCCTGTGAAGGCGCCGACAAAAAAGAAAGCTCCCGCGAAAACTGCAAAGTCTGCGGCTGCTGAAGCGGCCGAAGCCGCTACGGCGAAAGCCGACGCCGGCGCATCCTCCCCGATCATCCGCCGTCGTTCGAAAGAAGGCGACGCAGGCAGCGATACGACTTCCCAAACCGTCGTCATGAAGCGCACCGGCGCGACGGACGCGGAAGCGAAGCCCGTCTCGTCGCCAGCCGCGAAAGCGGCCGCTCTCGCCCAATCCGTGGGTGCCGAGCCAGATCCGGTTCCGACCGAAGAAGAAATCGCGGCTGAAGCGGCCGCTCTAGAAGTCGCCACTCAAGAAGCGGCGGCCGAAGCGGCGGCGATTGAAGCGATTCCGCTCACCTCGACCGATCCGACCACGGGTCGGGTCACCATCGGTGGACGTCCGGCCCCCGCGGTACGGAAGAGCTTCCTCACCACGGCGGAAGTCTCGCCCGTTAATAAACTCCGGATCATCGCGGCCGCACCAGTCGTGACGAAAGGCCCTTCGAACGCCCCGCGACCAGTGGGCACGCCTGGCGTGAAGAGTCCGATCGGCGCCGTGGATGCTAGCGGATTCCGTATCATTCGGATGACGAAGGAAAACCTCGACCAAATGGCCGAGGAAGAAAACGCGAAGAAAAAGGGCGGCGGAGAACGCATTGCCGGCGAGATCAAGCCGGAAGACGTTCGTTTCGCCGACTACCGGAAGAAGGAACCCGTATTCCTTCCGAAACGCAAACGCGTTCCGGTCGGCAAAGAGCTGAAACGTACGACGAAA
>JBBQMV010000352.1:0-2779 GCA_038329315.1 Bdellovibrionia bacterium
CGCCGAGGAAAAGTACCCAATGGACTTCTCGGTGCGGGACGCGGACTGGACGCTGACCGTCGACCAGGTGATCATCAAAACTTGCGGCGAAACTCCGAAGCCTAATCAGCCGACTCCGGCGCCGCGTACCAGCGTTACACGGTTCGGCGCTCGGTAAATACGGGGTCGATTAGTTTCCGAACTTCCCGTTAGCGGCCGCCGCTTTCGCCTTGGACTTTTTATTCGTCTTCACTCGGTCGCGACCGAAGCCCGAGCTTGGTTGGCTATTCGTGCTACCCTTCTTCGGCATTCGAGCCTCGAGTTCGGCCCGTTGCTGCCGGAGCGCTTCCTGCTGGAGCGGGTGGTCGTTTTTCAAAGGAAGAGTGATCGACTTTACGTCCTCCTCGAAGCCGAGCTTTTTCAGCATGAGTTCGCCCGACGTGTACCGGTCCGGATGAAGGTAAAACTCTTCGGGATCGAATTTGAAATGCACTTCTTTCATAACCGCACCGCGCGTCTCCACGTCGACGCCTTTAACCGTTTCGACGACGGCCGGGATAGCCACCTTACGGGCCATCATGCGTCCGTCTACCCCCCGTACGAAATCCTCCGGTCCGAAGACCGTTCCGTCCGCAGCCACGAAGATATCCGGGTGTCCCGCCTTCGAGAATCGACGACGAGCCTGAATCACGCGGTCCGCGCGCTTCCAGTCTTCTTCGAGGTAATCGAGGTCTTTGAAGACTTTATTTGCGGCCTTATGCTCCGACGATTCGAGAATCTGATTTACAGGATTTTTTCCGGTTACCGACTTCCAGAACGTCACGTCGTCGTCTTTTAAATACTGGCGTAAACGACCAAACTCCGTCGGCGAACGCGAGCGCAGGAACGCGGCCGCCTCGGACTCTCCGACTTGCCCTGGAATTTCCTTCGCGAGCTGCTCGAGAGTTTTGTCAATTTCGGTAACTTCCATCAGGTACTGCTGAGCGATCATCCCTTTTTTAAGAGACTGAATGTGAGTCCATTTCTGACCGCCGATTTCGTCGCCAAACATTTCGACTAGCGCACGCTGACGTTGGATGGGCGATCCCGCTTCCTCGAAGACGATCGTGACCTGTTCCTCGGGGATGCCAGCGTCCAGCATGGCCTTTCGATAACTTCCCAGCTTTTCCTTGAATTCTTCCGCGTAAGCACCGACATCGACCTTATTTTCTTTGGCGATCTTTGCGAGTATCTCATCGCTCGATTCTTCAAAAATACTCTTGGCTTTTCCAATGATTCGTTCGCGACTGGCTTCGTAGAAACGTCGGAGAATCGACTTATTCTTAAATACGTCATTCGCCAACCGGGTCCCCCCCATCGCCAAAAGACCGACCTTCGCGTCCTCGCCGCCCTTGATGATCGCCTTCCGCTCGAAAGTACGGATCGCGACCCAAGCTTCCGGCCAGTATTCCTTGACCGCGGCTTTCCAGTTCCCCTGATTCGCCTTCAGCACTTCTCTAAAACTCTTCGTCCTGATCGCATCATAAATCGATTTGTCTGCAGCACTGGCGACCGTACGTCGAAAAAACTTTTGGCCCGAGATAGCGAGCGTCTTCCGAATACCCGGATAGGTGAAGACCCGCGCCTGAAGGCATTCCATTCCGGCTTGAATGTACGTCGCCGTCTGGGCGCCGAGGAGCTCTTCACGCATCTGCGAGAGGCGGTCCCGATCCGCAAGACTCATATTCGCGAATTTTCCGATGCTCGTACCATCCGGCCGACTCATTTCCATGTTCTGGATTTGGGAGTTTGCGACTTGGTAGGAGAAACCCATCTGGGGTGGAAGCATGAAGAAGTTCACCTGGATCATCAGGATGGCTTGGAAAGTGAAAAGGAAGTTGATCCCGAGGTTCCCGATGAGGAAGCTTGCGAGCGCCTTTATCGCAATCCCCCACGTGAGCTGACCCGCTGCGATTGAAAGCAGCACGCTCGTTCCGCCGGTCAGTAGTCCCGCTATGATCTGCACGGCGATAATGATCACCATGAACCAAATGGAGGAATGGTCGTTTATGAAGTCGACGAATTGTTCCTGCCAGGTCCGGGTGGCCTTGGCGATTTCGTCGTCCCAAACCTTAATCTTCGGGTTGCTTGCGAGCGCGCTTCTAATTCCGGTCACGCCTTTAAACATCATGCGGAAATCGACGTTTTTTTCGTAGCTCCGGATGTCGGCGCGGCAATACGTCTCGACCTTATCGACATCGTTTTTCGCAGCATGCGCGATCGCGTATTGAAAATCCTTCTGGAATCCGGCGGCATTCCACCCCTTCGACGCGCTCCAATGCTTCGAGAGCTTTTTCTCGAGATTCGGGGAGTCGTTTTCGTCATCCCGCCAAGTTCCGCCCGGCTGAATCGAAAGGATCGGCGCCCGCGCGATCCCCTCGTCGGTAAGCACTTCGCCCATCGCATGCTGGTCTGTCACGCTTGCGACCATTCGTTCGAGTCGGCGTACGCCCGGCACCCGGAGATTAAAGGCGTTCTCCGATCCGACCCAGTCGAAAATACGACCCGGCATCGTCGCCGCATCCGGGTGAAAGTGCGCGGTGACCCCCGTAACGTCTTCGGCGATTCCGAGCATCCCGAGAGCCTGGATATAGAGCAGCTTCGCCGCCTCGCGCTCCTTCGGATCCGCGATGTAGAGCTCACCGCCATCCTGATCTAATGAACGGTCCACCCCTGGCCAGAAGTAACCCCATCGCTGACGAATCCCCACGTCCTTCTCGGCCTGTAACTTTGCCGCCGCCGCGTCCGCGACCGCCTTTTC
>JBBQMV010000353.1:0-2743 GCA_038329315.1 Bdellovibrionia bacterium
GCTAGAGTGAAGTCGCCTTCACGGTAGCTGCGCTCGCGAATCAGCTTTAAGAGCGAGGTGGATTCAGAAACGAAATCAATCGGGGCATCGAAGCGAGCCATAGTCATACGAAAGTTCTAGCCCGAGCCTTCGCCTAAAGCAACGGATCGGAGCGTTCGGCTATTCGCTCGACCCCGCCAAAATTCCGGACAGATTTTCGAAAAAGGTTTCTTTGCCGATATCGTTCATCGGTTCGTGGAGGAGATCGGGATACTCGAAAATCCGTTTCCCAGGATTTTCGAGGGCGTCGTAAAACGCCCGAGCTACTGGCGCGTTTACGAGACGGTCGGCCAGCGGAAGATGAACCACGAGCGGATAGTGAAATCCCGAATGGCGCCCCAGCGTGTTTTTCTGGGCGGCGGTCACCGTCGCATAAAACCGCGGCGTCATTCGTCCGTGATTCAGCCGATCGGCAGCGTGGTTTTCGATCACGCGCTCATCGCGACTCAAGAGCGAAGCGTCCACCTCCGTCGAAAGCGAGAGGGTGCTCCACGTTCTCGAAAGGATCCCCGCGACGGCGCGAAGCGCGAGTGGCGGCTCCTTGTAGAGCGCGAGGTACGGTGCGGAAATTTGAAAGGTCTTCAACGGGATGCTGCCGTGAAGGAAACCGAAGCGAAGCGCGATGAGTCCTCCGAGCGAATGACCAAGACTGTGAATCTCCGCACCCGGGAACTTCGTTTCGACATGACGAAGAAGCCCTTCGAGATCGTCGACGAATGCGTCGAACCTCTCGATATCGCCGCGAAGTCCTTCGCTCCGTCCGTGGCCGCGAAGGTCGTAGCCGACGACGGCGTCGACGCCCGACTTATAGGCGTCGAGGTAATACGGAAAATGGAGATAGCGCCCGGAATGCTCGCCGAATCCGTGAGTGATCACGAGCACTTTCTGAGGCCGCACGTCCCGCTTCTGGTGAACGAGTGCGAAAAGCTTCGTGACTCCATCCGAAGCGACCCGAGTTTCCCACTCGGTGAACCACGTGTCGGGAATACCCGGAAAACCCTGGGGTTGCTTCACGCCGTAGTAGTTCCGTTCAAACCCTAGGGCAGAATTCATCGACTATCCCGCCACGATCCGGTCGATGATCTGACGCGCGGAAGCCGAAAGCTCATCAAAGCGGAAGCTGAATCCACGGCGATCCTCGAGCAGACGCACGACTACGCCTTCGGCGACGAATGGCATGAAGGAGGAACCCGACGGTTCCGGCGGAGAAATATTCAATTTCAGCCGCGAGCCGACCTTCGAAGGCAGGTAGTCCGAAAGGACCTGCATCCCACCGATCGAAATGTCGCGGGCCATCCCGATGAGGATCTTGTCGCCTTCGGCGATGATGACCTTGGCGAGAATCGGCTTCCGCTGACCCGCGCGTTTTTGCTCGCCGGTTTTATCGATAGATACCGTCTTCTCGAGCGCTGCGGTTTTCGCGACGACATTCGTAAAGTAGGTCCGGAAGTGCGCGAGAGAACCGATCTTTTCCCAATCGCTCATCCCGTCTTTCCAGACGAGCGAATCGATGGTGATTTTTCCGACGCCGGCCAGGCCTTGAACTTCCTCTTCCGTAAACGGGCCGTACTGAGAATCGTTATAATAAAGAAACCACTCGCGGCTCGCGAGCTTCTTCTCCATCGGCGGCGGGGCGGGTGGCTGGGCTTTCGGCTTCATCGCGGGCGGCGGCGGAACCGCGGCCTTAAACGTCGGGACGTCGGCGATCCGGGCCCATTCGCCCATACCCTCTTTCCACACGTAGGAGATCCAGGTGAGCTCCCCCGCGATAACGCGGTCGTATACGTCTGAAGCGCTCATGGGTCCGACCGACTGGTCCCCCATCGCGATAAACCATTCCGCCTGCGTCTCGCCCCCAAAAGGTGCCCGATTTTCCATAGGTTAGATTCTATTCGCGGAAATCCGGACGCGCAAACAGTCAGATCCGTACCGGTGCATTTCGATCCCCGTGGTGATCCTGCGACACTAGCAATTCCGCTCAAATCACATATAGAGCCATTCACGCTCTTTAGCGCTGGTCTAAGGCTTGCTCTTCTTAGTGATGAATCCTGGAGCAAGTCATGAAATCGAAACTTTATCCCATCGGAGTAGCCCTCGTATTACTCGCCACGATTATGGTGGCGGGTATTTTGATGGTGCCCAAATAGGCGCTTTTAAGAATAACGATCTCTTCAACCCGGAGGTTTCGCTTCCTTCTGGTTTTTTTTTCGCCCCGGATCGGCTTTCCGACGCTTAAAAAAGCATCCCGAGCTTCTCCGTTTCAAGCCGGTGATGAGCCGAACAGAGAAGACGAAGGTTTTCCACGCCCGTCGAGCCCCCGAGCGAAAGCGGCATTCGGGATGAACCGGCTCGTGCTCGGTGTTTGACGCTCCGAATGGTCCGGCGCCGGAGTGGTTTTCGGTTTTTGGGGTTCCAGTTTCCTGAGAGCGAGGTCGGCCAGTTGGTGAAAGAGTCCAGAGTAACTGCCTTCGAAATTTCCGTGAGCAAGGAGCCCCTTCAGTTTTTCGAGTTTTTCAAGCAGCGCCCGATCAGCCAGAAATTGGATCTGCGTGAGCTCGTCGGTGATGACCCTTTCTTTCTCCTTCGGAAGTGCGGCCACCGGAGAAAGTAAGGCTAACTTTCGTTCACATTCACGGGTGGAAAGCCCGAGAACACTCTCGAGCGTCTCTTTCTTTTCTTGGACTGAGATACTGCGACGTTTTCC
>JBBQMV010000354.1:0-2682 GCA_038329315.1 Bdellovibrionia bacterium
GACGGCCGCCGGGAACGCCAACGGCAATACGGCGCCACCCGCCGGGGAAAAGGCTCCGCCAATCGACCTCTCCCATCTACACAAAGCGCCGCGCCAAATGCAGCTTTCCCGCGGAGCAGCTCCTGCACAACCGGGCAGCCCATTTGCCGGTGGTGGCGGGGGAAGCGGACCTTTCGCACAGCCTCAGCATTCCGGCGGCGCACGCCCGATGCAATCGGCGAACGACGTCGATAAAGTCGGTCGGAACGACCCGTGCCCTTGCGGCAGCGGAAAAAAATACAAGAAGTGCCACGGACAAGACAGCTAAAAGGCCCCGAGCGCTTTAGCTCCTTATTTCGCCCGCGGATCGCTCCCTAAAAATGTCGGCCAGTCGGGACTCACCGCGAATGCGGCGTTAATCAATCCGACGTGCGAGTACGCCTGCGGAAAGTTCCCGAGCTGGGTTCGCGTCTTCGGATCGAAATGCTCCGAGAAGAGCATCAGGTGATTTCCCGCGCTCATCACGTTCCCCATAAGCGCGAGCGCTTCGTCGCGTTCACCGATCGCCGCCAATGCTTGGATCAGCCAAAACGAGCAAATCACGAACGCCGATTCCGGCGTGCCGAAATCGTCCATGCGTTTATATCGAAATAAAAACCCCGGCTCGATCGTGAGTTCTTTTTTGATCCGCTCGATCGTGGCCCGCACGATACGAGAATCCCCGAAGGCAAAAGGCGCGAGCTGGAGTAACGATGAATCGAGAGTCGTGTCGTTCGGACCGTTTAGGATGACTCCATGGGCATCGACCGCCGCACGAACCGCGGCTTCGGCCCGCTCAGCGGCCCGCTTCCATTCCTTTTCTTTCACACCATCGAGGAGTCCATGCGCGCGAAGTCGCTCGAGCGAACGAAGCGCGGTCAAACAAACGAGATTCGTAAAAGAGTGAATCTGATTATCGCCACGAATTTCCCAAAGCCCCGCGTCCGGCTGATTTACACTTCGATCGGCAAGTTTTCCGAGATACTCGACGATGCGGTCGAGGTCCGGCGTTCGAAGGTCGATGAACCGCTCATCGAGATAGAGCGGAAGAATCGCGAGAATCATTTCCCCGTAAACGTCATTCTGAATGTGCTCGGCCGCTTGATTCCCGCTTCGGACCGGCCGCGAACCGTCTCGTCCTGCCCATGCGGCATGCTCGAGTTCGGGCAGCGGAAGCTTACGCGCGAGCGAATAGACGGGGGCCAGTCGATTCGAATCTTGTTCATTCTCTTTTACGAGCGCGAGCAGGTAGTGCAGAAATCCTTCCACCTCCTCGAAGTGGCCGAGATTCCGAAACGCGGAGAGCGTGTAAAACGCGTCGCGAAGCCAGCAGAATCGATAGTCCCAGTTCCGAACTTGGCCCGGGGTTTCGGGAAGGCTCGTGGTGAGCGCGGCGAGAATCGCACCCGTCTCTTCGTAAACATGAAGCTTGAGCGCTAGCGCAGACCGAATAGTTTCCTTCTGGAAATAGGCAGGGACCGAACAGTGCCGAACCCAAGTGCGCCAGTAGCGCGTCGTCTTTTCTAAAAAACTTTCATAAGTCGACACGAGGTCGTCCTCGAGACTCACTCCCCAGGTCAGCGCGAAGTAAGCGCCTGCGCCACTTACGAGATGAAGGCTATCCTCTTCGAGTTCGGTGAGTGAGACGTTCGTCAAGAGACGAAGTTCACCTTCCTCGAGGTCGTAGCGAAAATGGGAATTCCCACGAACCCGCACCGCCGGCTCTTTCGACCATCCGCGAACCGGGCGCACCCGGAAACGCACCAGCGGATTTCCTTCAATGGCACGCACCCGACGAAACAACGCGATTGGTCGATAAGTTCGCCCGAATTGCTCGAAGCGCGGCAAAAAATCGAGAACCTCGATTGCCTCTCGAATGCCTCCGGTCATTTCCCAAGAAATTTCCGTGCGAAGAATATTCGTATTCTCTAAATAGCTTTGCTGAGTGCGGAGATTTGTCGCACTTTCCGGCGTATCGACGGCGAATGCACCACCATTCGAATCAAGAAGTGCACCGAAAACCGGAGCGGAATCGGGCCTCGGTAGACAAAGCCAATCGATCGACCCATTTTTCCCCACGAGAGCTGACGTCTGGCAATTTCCAATCAATCCGTACGCGTACATCTTTCGATTTTATTTTATCCGCGCCGCAGAGTAAAGTCGCGACATGCGATTTTCGATTCGGCTCGCTTTGCCGCTGGCTTTCGTGATCGCGACGGTTGCGCTGGTCGCCCTCCCACTCATCGATCGACTGACCCAAAAGTGGTTTGTTCGAGATCTCGATATTCGCTCTCATCTTGTTTCGGAAGTTCTCCGCGATGAGTATGCGGCGCTAGATGAAAAGGAGATTACGAAGCCGGCGACTGTCGCCCGCCTCCAACACAGTCTCGATCGGCTCGTCCGAGATGAGCGAATTTTCGCGATTGCGATTTGTTCTCCCGCCAAAAAGACAATCGCGGCGACGAGCACCTTCGCCTCGGCCACGACCTGCGGCGAGGCCATGGCCGTCGAAGCCGAACGTGGGGAGATTCTCGAAGCGAAAAACGGTCCTCTTCACGTCTACACTGCGCCGCTTGCCGTGCATGATGGCGCTTCGCTCTCGGTCGTCGTCGCGCATGACATGAGCTTCGTCACTAAGCGGACGTCGGAATCTCGACGAGCGTT
>JBBQMV010000355.1:0-2663 GCA_038329315.1 Bdellovibrionia bacterium
GAAGTGGCGCTCCAGCGTCTGCGCGAAATTCCGGGGGGAAAACTCCGGCACCTTCGCCAGAACAAGCACGAACTCACTTGGTTTCTCGCGCCGGAACTTTCGCGGGTATAAGAGTCGTCAAAATCTCGACGCTCGCATTCAGGATCAGAATGGGTGACGCTTTAAGGGAGTGAGACACGTCGGACTTCCTATTCTTGTTTTTAGTTTGAGCCTCTCGGCGGTAGCGGATCCGTATTCTGAAAAGGCGCTTTCGGTCATCCAGGATTCGAAATCGACGTTCAATCTTCTGAATCCTGCTACGAACGGCTGCGGAAGCGAAGGCTCAACCGCGCCACACACGGCTTCTACTCGTAGTACGCCTGATGGCATCGATCCTTGCACGGACCTCTTCGACGCCGCGTGCGGCGCGAATTCGAAGCGAAACTCCTCGGACGCTCCGACTAAACTCTTCAACGAACTGATCAAGCCGATTCGGGACGCTCGAAACCAAACGGCGAAAGCGATGGGGTATGCGGACTTCGATACCGGACTGAAAGCAAAACTTACGGAAGCCGGGATCGAACTCGTCGAGGCCCCCAATATGGAAGCATGGAACACGCTAAAAAAAGAATCGAATCCGGTCGACCCCTACAAAGCGGTCGACGGCAATCTTTATCGACTCCCAGTCGAATGCGAAAAAGAAGCAGCGGCGATCCCTTATCCCAGCAGTACGGATCTTCCGAATGCTCAGGCCTTCGCCGCGAAACTTAAATCCTTCAACGCGAAGTACATCGCCAGCGAAATTCAGTTCTACGCGAAGGACATTCCGAACTTCATGCAGTCGGGCATCGGCATGCAATGCACGATACTGAAGATGTCGCCGAAGAACTATCCGGCTAAAACCAATGCGGCCGCCGTTCAACAATGCGCAAATTACGCGGAAATCCGACACGAAGCTGCAGAACTCTACCGCCAGGAAGATTCGCCAGGTTACGCGGAAAAGGCGATCGCCTTCGTAAAAGCCCACCTCCCCCACGCTCTGAATTACGCCTCCCCCAGAGAACAGTTTTCCGCACCGACCGCTCCACTTCCGAAGCAGTCAGACCTCGATCTCCTGAACGAAAAAAACACCTCCGCTTTTTCCCATATGGCGACGACTTGCTCGGACCTCAAGAACAGCGAAACAAATGCCGCAACGAAGGTTGCCCAAGATTTTTTAAAGCAAGTGAATGTCGGCAAGCCTACGGTTGAAAAAATGATTTCGACGGTTTACTCGCCTGAAAAAAGAGAAGCGGTGACCAAACTTTTTAACGGCTCGAAAGAGACGATTCAGTCGCTCCTTAAAGATCTTGTGAAAGATGAAGGAAAGCGGAAAGAAATTACTGACGGATACACCGCACTCCCGCTCAATTGGATGGAAAAGCCCGCCGATTCGAAATACCTAACCCGAAAAGACGGAGTGCAGGCGCTCGATATCGATAAAGAACCGGAGACCCTAACCACGATGTCGATGGTCGATCCGATGACAGTATTCGCCGAACCCTCCCTTAGCTTTTTCACGATCCCAAACGCGATGTACAACCCGAAGACAACAATGGGAAATGTCGTGGTCGGCGAAGGCGTGACCATCATGCCTGCGCTTTTCGCGAACGTAGAGACGAACCCAAATGCTGCCCTCTCGGTGATTGCCCACGAAGCCGGGCATACACTCGGTCCGCTGCTAAGCCTCTTGAACGGCTACGATCTTCGCGCGAACTATACGGACCTTCTTTCCTGCTTCAAGAGCTCCGAATCGATCAAGATGCGAACGGAACAGCAGGACGAGACCTTCGCCGACTACGTTTCGGCAGAAGTCCTCGCTCGTGAAATCGCGAAACTTCCGAAAGCCTCGCAGAGTGAATCGGTCGTGACGGCGATGGAATCCTTTTGCCTTCTGGAAGCGATGACGACGAACGCGCACTCAGGAGGCGGCAAAGAAGATCCGCATCCCGATCCCTACCTCCGCATCTCCGGAATCTTCGGCGGAAATCCTTCACTTCGTAAAGTCATGGGATGCACGGGCGATTCTCCGAACTATAAATCGTGCGGTTTGAAGTGCTGGGCCCCGGATGCCGCTGGAGGCGCCCAATGACAAAGTTCAGCGTTGGTTTCACCCTCACCCTACTCGCACTTTCAGGAACGTCCGCGTTCGCGAAGGTTGAAAAGCCGCAAGCCGAAATAACGTTCACTCAGTCCGCGGCCCGCCCGAAGTATTGGATCGCCAATGAAACGGACGGGAAAACGACCCTCTTTTTCCAGGACGGAAAACAGAAGCCTGAGCAGCGCTCCCTCGGGACCGAAGAGGCTCGCTCGATCGAAGCTGAAATGCAGCGGCTCGTTTGGGATTCACTTTACCGGACACGGGCCAGCAAAGCGTGCGCTGCCTACGCGGAGCTTCGCGTCTCCGGCGACAGAGCCTCGGTTTGCCGGGAGAACCGCTCCCTCACGGGCCGCACGTATGGTCTTCTCAACGCGCTCCAAGCTCACTTCGCCAAATAAAAAGGGCCACTCCCGGACACCGCCAGCTTACGCATGCGGTTGGAGCAGCCCTTTTAATTCTAATTCTGGATCCGAGTCTTAGTGCGGATTTCAGTGATGGACGTCGGTCGAGCTCTCGAGGTCGAGATCAGTTTTCACGACCATGC
>JBBQMV010000356.1:0-2657 GCA_038329315.1 Bdellovibrionia bacterium
GAGCTTCTCACTTACATGCTCTCGGATCCGAAGAAGATCGAGCAGGCTTTGAGCCTCATTCTGATCGCCCGGAACCTCGAACGCGTCGGCGACCACGCGACCAATATCGCTGAAGACGTGATCTTCATCGGAACCGGAAAAGACGTTCGTCACGGCGGGGCCTAGTGTTTGACCGGGCGGAAGTCCGCCGATTTCCCCTCCTATTAGCGGCTATTTTGCTCTCGGCTTGTGCCACTCCGTCTGTCGACGATTCTACTCTGGTCCGTGAAACGATCCCGCTCTGGACGAAGCCTACCGGTCCCGATCAGCTCCTCGCGACCCTCGACGTCGAGATCGACGGAGTGGAACGCGAATTTCTCCTCGATACGGGCGCCGTCCGTACGTCGCTCTTAAACGACCCGGTGGCGGCGAAATATCCGAGCGTCGGCGAGCATCCCGGTCAGGGGGTTGCGGGGCGGGTCACTGCCTGCGCGCTGATCCAACCCGAACGACTCCGCTTCGGCCACCAGGTTTTTCCGGATCCGACCATTGCTCGCTGTAATCAGAGCCTATTCGGGCTCGACTTTCTCGGGCGTCAAGCGTTTCAGGTCGATCTTTTCGGCCGCGAGTTGAAGATCCTTTCGGGATTACCGGATGGGGTAGTGACCGAGCCCATTCGGGTCCTCGAGGCTGGGCACTACGCGCTTTCGGTAAAATTCGGAGAAAACTCTGCCAGCGCGGTGTTTGATACCGGCGCGAGCGTAACGGTGATCGACGCCGATTTCGTGAGGAAGCATCCGGAGTCCTTTAGCCTCGTTCGGGACGAGCCGGGGTTTGACGCCCTCGGAAACAAAATCGAGTCCAAGATCTATAACTGCTCCTCTTTTCAGGTCGGCAAGTTGCACATGGAGAATGTCGAAGTGGCCGCGACCGAGTTTGGGCCGAGTTTCCAAAAAGGAATGCAGGGCGCAGTCGCCATTCTTGGGAATAACATCATCGTGCATGGGGTGTGGTCGTTCGAGGGAAGCACTTCGCGCTGGTTCGTCGAACCGCGATAGCGCGATGCGTCGGTTTGTGTCGCCTATCTTTACTCCGGACCGGATTTAGGCGAACTTTCGGCCACGATGAAAACCCTGAAACTCTTTGCCCTTCTGGCCGCGCCACTGTTCCTCGCATCCTCCGCCTGTAACTTCAAAGGCCGCGCCCCCGAGTTCGCGAAAGCCGCGGCGAATCCGGCCCTTCCGCAGACCGAAGCGCCGGATCAATATCTCTGGCTCGAGTCCGTAGACTCGCCCCGAGCGATGGCGTGGGTGAAGACCCAAAACGAGCGAACGGCTTCCCAGCTGAATACGGATGTCGACTTTGCGGATACGAAAGCGAAAGTCGCCGCACTCAAAGGCGCGACTGATCGCCTCGCGACGCCGGAGCTCATCGGCGATAGCGCATACAACCTTTGGAAAGACGACGCCCATCCCCGCGGACTTTTTCGCCGCGCGAAGATGACCGATTACCGCTCGCCGGCGGTCACCTGGGAAGGCGTGATCGACGTTGATGCGCTCGCGAAAGCCGAGCATACGAACTGGGTTTGGGAAGGCCTCTGGTGTCTTGCTCCCGAAAATGTTCGCTGCCTCGTCTCCCTTTCGATCGACGGCAAAGACGCTTCGGTCGTTCGTGAGTTCGACCTGACGACGAAATCCTTCGTCACCGGTGGATTCTCTATTCAGGAGGCGAAGACCGATTTCACGTGGCTCGATCAAGACCACATCTTCGTTTCGTCGACGCTCTTTCCGAAGGGTTCGACCGAGTCCGGTTACGCGAACCAAGTCCACCTCTGGACTCGCGGGACTTCGCTCATGGACGCTCCGCTCATCGCGACGGTTCCGGATACCTACATCGCGGTCGGAATGCACGTCGACCGCGATCACGGAGCTACGAGTCTTCTCCTCCAGCAATCGAAGACGTTTTTCACCGCGGATTATTCCGTGTTCGACCTCGCAACGAAGACGGTTCAGAAAGTGCCGATGGATCCGAGCGCCGACTATTTCGGCGTATTCCAGGGAAATTTTATCTTCCGGCTGAACCAAGCCTGGACGACGTTTCCGGAAGGGGCGCTCGTCGCGGTTAAAAAAGATGACCTCTCGGCGGCCTCGCTCATTTGGGCCCCGTCGACCCGCGTATCTCTGGATTCGGTGAAGATCACCGCAAACCGTATGATGGCGGTCGTTCTCGACCACGTCGAAGGAAAGCTCGTCGAGTTTCTTCCGACGGCGGCGGACGGCGTTTGGACCGCGAAAGACCTCGCCCTCCCGGCGAAGGGAACGATCACGTTCTCGGCGGCTGAATTCGACCGCGACTCCGTCGTCGTCGCTTTCCAGAACTACCTGACGCCCGCGACCCTTTTCGAAATTCAGCCGTCGACCTCGCGCGACACTTACGTAAGTTTGAAGAGTTCTCCAGCGCGTTTCGACGCCTCGAACTTCCAAGTCGACGAACTCGAATCCACGAGTAAGGACGGCGAGCAGATCCCGTACTTCGTCGTGCATAAGAAGGGAATGGTTTACGACGGATCGAATCCGACGATCCTCTACGGCTACGGCGGCTTCCTCATTTCGCTGACGCCTTCGTACCTCGGAGCTGACGGGACGACCTGGCTCGATAAGGGCGGCGTTTACGTCGTC
>JBBQMV010000357.1:0-2648 GCA_038329315.1 Bdellovibrionia bacterium
TGCAGCAAATTTTTGTAGTTCCGATGTCGAGGCCGACAACAAAGTCCTTTTTGGACATACGAGAATCCCTCCCATGGGACTCTGACGCGCTATATTAGCACAGTCAATGACGAGGTGGCCCAACTCCTGAAAAGCGAGTACTGCTGGGCAAACACTACCTCTTCCAATGGAAGTCTAAGAACTACGAGCGATTCTGACAACTATTTTTTTGCCTAGGTCGGCAAAAACCTGACGCGCACGTATTCCATTTTTTGTGAGGTAGAGAAGAACTTCGCGAAGTCGACCGAGTTGGGCTTCGGGGTCCGTCGTAAACGAACGCCCAAGTTCGACCCGAACTCGACCGGGGGACTGCGGGAGTGGGTACGTCGCCATCACTTGGAGACCCTTTTCGGAATCCCATTCCAAGGACGAGACGCGAGACTTCGAATCAAGGCCGAGGGACGACCAGGACTGCAAGAACCGAAGAGCCGAAACCATTTGCTCTGCGGGAAAGTTTACGAGGACCGGAAGGTCCGAATTCGATTTTAGATTCAGTGGCGCGAACGCCGTTCCGTCCGAGTCTATATAATAGAGAGCCCCGTCGGAGTTCTGCGCGATTGCGACCGGTTCGCGGAAGACCACCGAGATCGAGACCGTTTGTGGAAAGTGTTTGGAAATCGTCGTTCCCTTAATCCAAGGGTGAGCGAGAAGGCGACGTTCGATACCAGAGAGCTTTAACGAAAAGAGATTCGTCGACTCGGTGGGTACCTGAGCGATCTCGAGAATCTGCTGGGTATCGAGGGGAGTAAGTTTATGAATCGCGGTCGAATCGTCCGCTGGCGCTCCACCAAGATCGACGACTTCGACTACGCGAACCGTAAAAAGATCAGAGTTCGCCACGCCAAAAATTCCGCAGAAGATCGCAATCACCGCCGTCACGCCCATGACGGTGACCCAGATTTTTCGATAGCGATCTGCGTAGGTGTGAAAAACGCTCATTCTCTTTTCAGAATATCACGCACGCCGAAAAATGATAGTCTCTGAGTCACGATGAAAAATTTAATCCCTCTGAAAAGACGCAGTGTCTTGGCCCTTCTTTCGCTTACGCTAATGGCTTGGATCACCGGATGTTCGACGGTGGGTTCGATTGAAAAAGAAGGTAAAAAAGTTCCTTTTTTCGGATCGATGGAGGTCCAACGTTTCGTTCTTCCAAACGGGCTAAAATTACTTGTCCTCGAAGATTCGTCTTCCCCAACCTTCGCGTACCAAACCTGGTTTCGCGTCGGCTCGCGCGATGAAGAAGTAAAATATACGGGGCTCGCGCACCTTTTCGAACACTTGATGTTCAAAGGAACGAAAAACCTTCCGGAAGGTCAGCTCGACCGCTTGATGGAACAAGCGGGGGCCGAGGGCCAAAACGCATTTACTTCGCGCGACTATACCGCTTACGTGCAAGAACTTCCGAAGGATAAACTCGATCTCATCGCGAAGCTCGAATCCGATCGGATGGTGAATCTGCTCGTGAACGACGCATCGTTCAAGACCGAACGAGAAGTCGTGCAGAACGAACGCCGCATGCGGAATGAAAACAGTCCAGATGGTTTGATGTACCAAGAAATTTTCGGACTCGCGTTTCAAAAACATTCTTATCATTGGCCGGTCATCGGTTATGCCGAAGACCTAGAACGAATGACTTCAAAAGAACCGCGCGAGTTTTACCAAAGCTACTACGCACCGAACCATGCAACGATTCTGGTCGTCGGTGATGTGAAGGCGCATGACGTTCTCGAAACGATCGTAAAATATTATGGTAGTCTCGAAGCGAAGAAGAGCCCGGAACACATTATTCCGCGCGAACCCGAGCAAACGACGCCTCGCCGTAAGATCCTCAAACTAAGCACCCAGGTTCAAAAACTGATGGTCGCCTACCCGGTGCCGGCGGCGACGAATGAAGATATACCGACTCTCGAAGTAATGCGTACGGTGCTCGCGGGCGGAAAAAGCTCCCGGCTCTCAAAAGCCCTCGTCGATACCGGCATTACGACTTCGATCGACACCTACGATCTCGATGACAAAGATCCTTCAGTTTTAATTTTCGCTGCTAGCGGTCAGCGTGGAAAGAAAGTGGTCCAAGCCGAAAGCGTGATACTGAAAGAGATCGAAAAATTTAAGAAAGCTCCAATTTCCCAATCGGAACTTGATCGTGCGAAGAATTCTCTCCAGGCCCAGTTCTACGAAGGTCTTTCATCTTCTAGCGAAAAGGCAAACTTTCTCGGCCACTATGAAACCATTTCGGATAGTTTTCGAACTGGCGTCGACATCTTCACGAAGATTGGCGCGGTCACCGCGACTCAAATTCAAGCTGCGGCGATCAAATATCTTAATCCGAATTCACGCTCGGTCGTGATGGGAGTCCAAAAGTGAAAAAGATCCACCTTCTCGCACCTTTCGCGATCCTTACCTTTTCGTTCTCAGCGAATGCGCTCGAAACCCGTTTCGAAGCGGACTCCGCCCTTCCTGTCGTTTATCTGAACGTCGCGGTGAAGGCTGGGGCCGCCAACGATCTTCCGGGTCAGTCCGGGATCGGAAACTTCGTCGGGGAGATGATGCTTCGGGGAACGAAGACCCGCTCGAAGGCCCAGATCGACGAAGCGCTCGACCTCCTCGGC
>JBBQMV010000358.1:0-2607 GCA_038329315.1 Bdellovibrionia bacterium
GCGCTCCTCGAAGGCGTCCACCGGGAGAAGTTTTTCGAATCCATTCGCGTCCTCGAGAGAAACCAAGGCACGTCCCATTCTCCTGAAAAGAAAATCGGAGAGAAAATCGCTACCGAGGCGAAGATCAAAAATCTTGCGCGCCGGATCGGCGAACTCCCGGAAGGGAATCCGGGCTGATGCCCTTTATTCCGAGATGCGCACACTCGCGGAAGCCAATACCCGACTTGAAAATGAAATCCGCGCTTTGAAACTAAAAGATACCGCGCAGGAAATCGCCACCGTTTCTCAGCTTGACAGTCTATTCACGAAAATCCGAAATCTACTTCCGACGTCGGAAGTAATCGATGCCGAAACAAAACGAAAAGTCGTCCAGGCGCTTGTTCACAAGGTCGTCGTCACGAACGCAGGATTTAAAATGCACTTCTACGTCGCGTCAGACCCAATAAAAAAGGGAGTGCAGCGATGCACTCCCCTAAAATCATGGGACAAAAAAATTTCTGTCCCGGGTTCGTTTAAAAGCTTGAATGGTGGGTGGGGAGGGAATCGAACCCCCGACACATGCCTTTTCAGGGCATTGCTCTACCGACTGAGCTACCCACCCAAGAGATAGGAATCGGAGAAGACCTTCTTCGTATAAAAACGAGGGAGTATCGGCAAGAAAAAACCCCGCGTCACGACGTGACGCGGGGTCTCTCAAGATCGAATTTTAACGAAAACTGCGGTTACTTCACCGCTTTGCGACCCACCGTGATCGAAAGATCGACGACGGCGCCTCGGCGCCAGACGTGCATCTTGATGCGCATCCCGGGTTTCAGCGTCCGGAGGACGAAAGTGTAGTCTTGGAGCGACTGGATTTCCGTCTTCTTCGGCGTTGCCGCCGCGAAGCCCGGAGCTTCGTCGAGAACCGTGATTCCGACGATGACGTCGTCCTGCTTCACGCCGCCTTCGGCAGCCGGACTTCCTTCGCGCGCACCGGAGAGGAGCACGCCCTTCGGGCTCTTCTCCGGCATCGTATCGCCGGTCATCTGCGCGTAGTTCGGAATCGTACCGAGATAGGCGCCGAAGCCTTTTCCGCCGTCATGGGAGCGCGAATTGATCGCGGCCATGGTGTTCGATCCGGTTTTCTTCACGTAGTTGAGGATGGTCGAGTGATTCCCGACTTCGATCGCGATTTGTCCGACGAGTTCGCCGATTTGAACGCCGCCGACCGGATTGATCTTATCGGAGGTGTCCGTCGAGCGGTGGTAGTCCGCATGAGCGCCGGTAAAGAAGTGCAAGACCGGAACACGTGCGATGTAGAACGGCATTTGATCGCTGGGGCCGTATCCGTCGCCACCCGCGCTACACGAGAGCTGATCCTGATCGCAATTCTTCTTCACGATCTTCCGCCATTCGTTCGCCGTATCGGCGCCGAAAACGAGGAGCGAATTTCCGGTCATCCGCCCCACCATATCGAGGTTCAGCATCGCCTTCGGATGAATCTTCCGTTTCCGAAGGAGATCCACGAAGCGCGAGCTTCCGATCAAGCCGGACTCTTCCGCGGTGAACGCCGCGAAGAGGTAACATCCCGTCGCTTTACCTTCCTTCAGCGCTTTTCCGACCACTCGCGCGGCTTCAAGAATCGAAGCGACGCCCGAGGCATTGTCGTCCGCGCCGGGGTGAATCACGCGGGCATTCGTTTCTTCGAGCGAATTTTCTCCGCCGTATCCTAAGTGGTCGAGGTGGGCGCCGATGACGACCGGATGTCCGGCGGCACAAGCGGCATTTGAGCCCATGATCCCGACGATGTTCGAGGCCGAGATCTTTTTGTTCTCCAGCGCGAGCTTTCCGGAGAGCGATGGCGCCTTCGCCGAACTGAGCCAATCACGTGCGATTTTCCGGGTCACGAAAAGAACAGGTAATCCTGCATCCGCCGAGACCGTCGAGTTCGAGTTTTCGAGCGAGGACATGAGGTTTTCGGCCTTCTTCTCGTCGCCGGCTTCCGGTTCCCAGAACACGACCGCCGAAGCGCCGTGTTCGCGTGCAAGGAATGCTTTGTAGCGAAGATCGCCGTACGTCGACGCTTGGGCGGGAGAAAGGTTTAGGCCCTTCGCAACCCGTTGGCGAACGAGCGCCACGCGACCCTTGATCGTTTTGCCTTCATAATCATCTACGCCGAGTTCGGGAGCGACGATGCCGTAACCGACATCGACGACTTTACCCGCGATCGCGCCCTGGCCCGAGAAAGCGGCGGGTGCATATTCGTCCTTCACTTTCATCGGCCGCCAGTCGGCCTTGAGCGAAGTTCCCGCTTCGTTCAGCTCGACGCCGCGGACGATTTCGATTTCTTGTTCGAAGCCTTTGATTTCTTCGCCGAATCCCATCACGCCACCACCCGGCGGATTCATTTCGCGAATGCCGGCCTTTTGGAAAAGGTCGATGGCGTAGGTCTCCGCGCGCTGAAGTCCTTCCGTGCCGATTCCGCGTCCTTCCATATCCGGTGAGGAAAGTTCGCGGTCGATGACGTACCAGCGGTTTACGGGATTCGGATCGGTGTCGGTGATGATCGGGCCGGGAGCCTGCGCATTCCAGTCGCCGATAAATACGTTCGTTTCGTGCGGCTTTCGC
>JBBQMV010000359.1:0-2578 GCA_038329315.1 Bdellovibrionia bacterium
AGCCGGCTCCGACCTTCCGACTTCATTCGAAGAAGGCGCATCAGTCTCTGCGATGGATAAACGATGATCTTCTTCACGACCTTTCTCTTCACGGTCCGGTAAAGAACGCCCGGCGTGATGAGTGCTGGATACTGAGCGGCGAGATAGGCCGGATTGATAATATTTAGGTCATCCTGGACCGGCGTGGTGCAGTTTGCGCTGAAGATCTTGTACTCCGGAAGCGGCTCGTGGGCGCGAATCTTCCGGGCTTGCTCATGATAGCGAGCCGCGCTCGCCGTCAGCATTTTGAATTCGGTTTCTCCGTCGAGATCCATCCACGCCTCGTAAATGGTGCGCGAAATCGTCATTTGTTCGACGGAATAGTAGTTCGCTGGATTATAGCTAATCGTGACGTAAAGACTTTTCGCGATATTTTTAAGCTCATCATCCGAGATCTGAACCTTATACTCCGTTTCGAAAGTGGATTTTTCGATCGGCATCATGGTCGGATCCGGCTCGGAATATTCGTAAACCGAATCTTTTATTAATCCGTCGAAGCAGAAAACGAATCGCTCCGCCGAATGGCCGAGCAGAGATTGGCCGTTACTCGGGCCCATATAGACGTAGGCCGCTCCGAGCATTTTCACGCTATGTCCGTCGGCAGTGACTCCGTCCGGCTTGTAAGACTTCGTACAAACATCGAGGGTCTCGATGCCGATCGACTTTAGTGACCCATAGTCGTAGGCGGTTTTCTCGCGGCCGCTCGTATCCGGCGGAAGTTCGATCGCGGAGGCGGGTGAACGCCCGGCGAGAGCCGAACTCGCCAGAGTCAGCAAACCGATCGCGAACGCTGTCAAAAGTTTCGACACTTGCATCATCGTTCATCTCCGAACCCGGCCGTACGCGAAGTGCGACCGACTCGGCTCTATAAAGCAAGACGAGTGCCCGAAATAGAAAAGGGCCCCCGGCGCGAAGTCGGGAGTCCTTTTCGAGATCTTAAAATCATCGACCGCGCCGATTATAGGCTATTCGTGGTGGCTTGGTCCGAGGCCTTCGCTTCAGCCGCGATCGCCTTCTGGAGTTCGGTTTCGTTGTGAAGCTGGACCGCGCCGGAAATCGACGAGGCACTCGCGGAAACGAGGAGGCCGATACCGACGACTTGCCCGGCGGTGTCGTTCTTTCCGGAGCTCGCGAGAACGTCGGCGCCGATCACTCCGACTTCAAATCCGCCGAAGATCTTGCCCCAGCCGGAATCCCAGTTGATCGCCCATTCTTCGCTTGTGTAATACTCAGTCACGTAGTCGGTGTGGTAGTAACCGTTTTGCCAATAGTGACGGCGAACGACGACTTCATGGTCGACGTAGTATTCGACGAACGGCGACGTATCATTTTCTCCGCGATACACGGTCACGCGGGAGCGACCATCGCCGACGACTTGTTCGCGAACGTATACGTATTCGTCGGGCTGAACGTCGTAGCAGGTCGTCGAGTACCAACCGCCATTGTAAACTTGGCGACACTCTTCGTGCCGCTCTTCGTAGCGATAATAATTGTGAAAGCCCGCATCGTACTGGCGATAGGTCGAACGATAACGATGGTCTTCGTGGTGAGGTCCACCCGCGAACGAACCGGGCGCGAAAGTCGAACTGGCCACTACGGCGAGGGTCATAATCGTCGAGAAAATATTTTTCATGGATGGACTCCAAGGGGGTTGGGGTGGGTGCGAGGGGACTTTTCTCACAACTAACGCATGGCGTCAATTTGAATCCTGCCGCCCCTTGAAGTCTCTTTTAAACGGGATAGGCGTTCGATTTCTCGGGGCGCGTGAACACGTAAGCCCAAAGAATGAAAAGCCCCTGCATCCAAAGCCGCCAATAGAGAACGGTCGGCGCGACGTCAAAAGCGGCTCCGCCAGTTTCTACAGCCTGCTGGTACATGTAGAGATTCGCCGGAAAAACGGCGACGAGAAGCGCGATGATTCCCCACGCGGCCAGGCGCCGAGTCTTCGGAAAAAAAACTGCGATTCCGAGCGTGATTTCCGCGACTCCGCTGATGAGTACGAGGGCGAGATGCGCCGGAAGATACGCCGGTATAATCCGGATGTAATTCTCCGGCCTCGTGAAATGCAGGATTCCCGAGCCGACGTAAAAAACCGCGAGGAGCCCCAGCAGCGCTCGCTTCAATTTAGTCATGCGCCGCCGCGAATTTCGCTGATCGAAAGGAGACGAAGAAATTCGAGACCGGTCGCCTTCAGAGCGGCTTCCCCGCCCTCTTCGCGGTCGACCACGGTGAGCACCGCGACCGGATCGTAACCTTCAGCGCGCAGCCGTTCGATCGCCTTGATGCTCGATCCGCCCGTCGTCACGACGTCCTCGAGCACGATCAGTTTCGATTTCGGTGGAAGATTTTCACGACCTTCGACGTAACGTCCGGTCCCATGATCCTTCGCTTCTTTGCGAACGATGTAGGCCGGCCAATCCACGCCCTGGGCGTAAGCGGCCAAACTCACGGCGGTGGCGATCGGATCCGCACCGAGGGTGAGCCCCCCCACTCCGCGAATCGAGCTCGCGCCGTCCGAAGGGCCGACACTCTTAAATCG
>JBBQMV010000360.1:0-2570 GCA_038329315.1 Bdellovibrionia bacterium
ATAGGTCCGGCTCTGCCGGCCTGCAGGGTTCGAACTATTCTGAACGTAAAAAAAAAGGAGCGCGTCCGGTGACCCCTCACCTTTCGCGCTCCCACTTTTACTACCCCGAGTAGGGCTCCCCCCCGGGAGCCCCGTCAAAACCCCCCGGTCTTGATGAGCTGTTTCTAACGCTAAGTGTCATTTCTAGCAAAGGGAATCGGCGCAAAGCACCGATGCGATGATCAGATAACCAGTTAACCCCTTGAAATTAAAGGGCCTCGGAGGATTCCTCCGAGGCCCTTTTCGAGTCTAATTTGAGTCGAAATCCGGCCTTAGGCGTCGCCGATCGACTTCTTCAGCGGCTTGTTCGCCGCGAAGAAGATGAGTCCGGAGGCGACTCCGAGGACGGTCAGGAGCGAAAAGAACGCGTCCTTCGACATCACATCGTAATATCCGCCGATGGCGCCCGAGAGGTAATTCCCGAAGAAGCTCGAGAGGAACCACATTCCCATCATCATCGATACGAGACGCGCTGGCGCGATCTTCGTCACGAGCGAGAGGCCGATTGGCGAGAGGTAGAGTTCGCCCATCGTGAAGAGCCACGTCGTAGCGACGAGCCACATCAGCGATCCCTTCTCGTTCGCGCCGACGACCTTCGAAGCGAAGATCATGATCACGAAAGCGAGTCCGAGGAGCATACAACCGATACCCATCTTCGTCGTCGAAGTGGAGGTTTTGCCCTTCTTCGCGTTCCAAGCCCAGTAACGATCGAGGAGTGGCGCCATGAGGAAGATGAAGGCTGGGTTAAACGATTGGTACCAAGACGACGGGATTTGCAATCCGAAGAAGTTCCAGTTCGTGTTCGCATCCGCCCAGAGCTGCAGCGTGTTCCCTTGCTGTTCGTAAACCGCCCAGAAAACGATGTTCACGATACAGAGGAAGATGAGCGCGTAGATTCCGCTCCATTCTTTCTTCGTGAGTGGCTCGGCCTTAGCTTCGATGTGCTTCGCCTCGCGAACCATCATGCGGTCCGGCGGAAGGAGGTGCTTCCCGAAGTGATAAACGAGGAGGCCGACGAGCATTCCGATGCCGGCGGCACCGAACCCGTAATGCCAGCCGACGGTTTGTCCGAGGGTTCCGCAAATCAGCGGCGAGAAGAACGCGCCGAGGTTGATCCCCATGTAGAAGATTGTGAATGCGGAGTCACGGCGTGGGTCGCCTTGCTTATAGAGGAGGCCGACTTGGGTCGAGATGTTCGGCTTGAAACAGCCGTTCCCGAGAATGAGGAAAAGGAGAGCGACGAAGAACATCGACTCCGAGGCCATGAGGAAGTGGCCGATCGCCATCAGTACGCCGCCGATGTAGACCGATTTACCCTGACCGAAAACTTTGTCGGCGAGGATTCCGCCAAAAAAAGGAGTGAAATAGACGAAGCCGGTATAGAGGCCGTAGATCTGCGAGGAGATCGTCTGGGTCGAAAGCTCTCCATGCTGGCCGAAGAGTCCGGCGAGCCAAACGATAAGCGCCTTCACCGCGCCGAAGCCTGCGATCTGCATCGTGCCGTTTTCGGCGCCGGCGAGCAGGTACTTCGTCATATAGAGGACGAGGAGCGCGCGCATCCCGTAGTAAGAGAAGCGTTCCCACATTTCCGTGAAGAACAGGACGTAGAGTCCCTTCGGGTGTCCGAAAATCTCGCCCTTATTCGGGACGTTCGTCCCGAGTTGACTGTCTAACGTAGCCGCTTGCGTGGTCATCATTACTCCCAAGTCCGTAATTCCGATTAATCTTTTGGATCGGGGCTATGTCTAAACGACGCCCGACGAGATTGCACTCGAAACATGGAGAGAGAATGCGGCGCAGCAATAACTGAAGACTGAGTTAGGCGTGGCGGAGGTTACTAACGCTACGCATTTTTTCCCGCTCGAGTAAAACCGAAAACGCGAGCGGCTTCGCCGAATCCGGGAAAATGCCCGTGCGGACGAGCGGATCGAGCGTGCGAACCGCAGCGTCGTCGACGGAGCCGGACTCGAAGGGTTGGGCGCCGAACTCCTCGCGCCAAGCCTCGTAGTTCTCCTCACGAAGAAATCCGGAATGGATCGCAGTCCATAAAAGGGCCCGCGCGAGTTCGAAATCGACCCAGTCTTTTCCGAAGGGAAGCGGATTTCCGGCGAACCACTCGCGAAGGAACTCAAACGCGAAGGACGCCTTCCGGTGGAGTGAGTCGAGGGTGAGTATCCCGGCCGATGCCGCTTCGAAAATTTCGGGAGTCGGTCCGCCATCGGGGCGAAGGAGGAGGCGTACGCCGCGTTTTCGCGCGAGCGATTCGAGATTTTCGGTCCGCGAAGCGATTTCGATTCCGGCCCACGGATCTTTCGCGAAATCTTCGCGTGGCAAGACGGGGCTGCCCGATTCCATGCGAAGCGAGTCGAATCGGTCCAGGCGAGCGTCGTAAACGATGCCGACGACGGAGTCTTTTAACTCAAATAGAATTTCTTCGGCCTCGACGAGTCCGCCCAGCGTATTGATTGCGACTTCGAAACGGATCGAATCGCGAACGAGCCCGAGCCCAGTCTCCATCGACCGTGCGACTT
>JBBQMV010000361.1:0-2531 GCA_038329315.1 Bdellovibrionia bacterium
GTGTCGAAATCCAAGGTCTCGTTCGGGCGAAGATCGACGAGTTGAACGGGCCGGAAAGAACGGTATTCGCCTTTAGATGCGCGGGCGAGTTCGTCCTTCACCACCTGGGTCGCGATCTCGACGTCGATCGGAATAAGAAACCCGTCGGTGAATCCATTTTTCTGGAATTCGGCGCGGTCGAAATTCTCGCGAAGGGAGGTGAGGTGGTAGATCGATGCGGCTCGGTACTGCATGCGCGCGACCTGGGCCGCTTCGTTCAGCTTAACGCCCGCGGGCGGAGTGCCGAAGATGAGAATCATGGGCTCGGGCGTGATCTTGGTTTCCGAGAGTTTTTCGAGATCGTAGGGAATGTCGATCATTTGCTCGGGTGCGAGGATCTTATCGACCATCGCCCGGCAAACCGGATCGAGGCCACAAAGGAGCACGCGATACTTCGAGAGATCCTTCTTCGTTTCGGTCATTTTCTCGACATCTTCTGGTGAACGGCTTCGATGCGCTCGCGCAGAAATTCCGTCGTGAAGGGTTTCACGACGTATTCACTCACTCCCGCTTTCGCGGCGAGTACGATTTGGCTTTCCTCGGATTCCGAAGTGACGAGGATGAACGGGGTTCTTCCGAATCGGCTGTCCGAACGAACGCGTTTCAATAAATCGAGTCCGGTGGAGTTCGGCATGTTCCAATCGGAAAGGACCAAGCCGAACGCTGGATTCGCGTCCTGGATGGCGCCCCAACCCTCGGTTCCGTCACCGGCTTCGGTGAGATCCGTGAAGCCGATTTCTTTGCATGCTTTCGCCACGAGCTTACGCATGGTCAGCATGTCATCGACGATGAGGATACGTGTTTTCAGGTCGAACATGAGCGGGAAAATCTCCAAGAATTCGGGCTCTTCCATTATGACGGAAAGCGAGAGGCAGCGAAAGACTTGTCGTTTTAGGAGTTCAGTTACGAAGTCATAGAATTGACTTCCGAATCGCCACTTTCATTCGGATGAGAATGAAAGCCCAACTATGCCCGTTTTTGACTCGGAAAGATCGTGGCTTCCTGTCCGACCATGAGGCGGGCGGCCCCGTTGGCGACGAGCGCGTATAAAAAGAACATCGGGGTGAAATGCTCGGCGGCGAAAAAAGAGAGCGCAAGCGGCACTCGCGCAGCGGATCCGAAACTGGCCGTGATCCCGCAAGCGGCGGCAAAAGCGGGGGAGACTGCGAGGAACCCGGAGATCGCGCTCGCTGCGGTCGCGCCGATGAAGACGAGGGGAATAAATTCACCTCCGCGAAAGCCCGAGGCGATTGAGACGGCCGTCTGAACGAGTTTTTCGAGCGCGAGTGGAAGTGGCGACGAAGTGAGAAGCGAGGCTTGGATCGTCGGGATTCCGAGTCCGAGCGAATCCCGATTACCGAAAATCGCGGCGAGCGCGATGACGACGAAAGCACCTAGGAACGCGCGTACGGCGAGTGACTTTGAGAAAAGTTTAGAGACCTCGCCGAGAACTTCGGTGAGTTCGATGAACACGCGGACGAGGAGTCCGACGACGAGGCCGCAGATGACGGCCGCGAGGAGGAACTTCGGCGAGAAAGCCGGGAACTCGGGGATGTGGCCGTAGACGGTGTGCTGGACTCGGAGAAGACGGGCGACGCCGATGGCGATAAACGCGGCGATGGCGCATTCGAAGAAATGCAGGAGCTTGAAGCGTGCGCCTTTCGTGAGGACTTCCATTCCGAAGACGAGGCCCGCAATCGGTGCGCCGAGCGCGCCTGCGAAACCGGCGGCCGCTCCGGCTTTCAATAGGACGCGGCGGTCTTCGCCGGAGAGGTGGAAAAACCGCGCGAGTTGGTCGGCGAGGGTCGCGCCCATTTGGACGGCGGTTCCTTCTCGGCCGACGGAAGCCCCGAAGAGGTGAGAGATCAGCGTCGTGAAAAATATCAGCGGAGTGGTTCGTCCGGGCGTGCGTTCTTTCGGATCGTGAATTTCTTCGATCACGAGATTCGTTCCGCGGCCGGCGCGATCGCCGAAGCGATCGTAGAGTCCGCCGACGAAAAGACCCGCGACGGGGAGGAAATAGAGGAGGTTCGGCTGGGTCAGCTGCTGGTGAGAAACCCAGGCGAGTGAGATCAGAAAGATCGAAGAGGTGAATCCTCCGAGCAGGCCGGCGAAGGCTGCGAGGACGAGGTTACGAGGGGTGGTGGTCACGTCCTTACTCTAAACCGGGTATGGCAGATATACTAACGTATTGTTATTGCAGTGTTTTACCTCATTCTCCCGGATTGGGGTGATGGAATGCGCTTCTCTAGACTATCGGTCAAAGCGCTTGTCCCCGCGCCAGTGGAACGGTAAGAACATTCAATCCGTTCATCATCGACCGATACTCCGATGAACGGCTCCATTCACAGGTGGAGAGGTGGCCGAGTGGTCGAAGGCGCACGCTTGGAAAGCGTGTAATGGGTTAAACCATTCGAGGGTTCGAATCCCTCTCTCTCCTCCATTTAAAATCCCGCCGAATCGAAATCGAAAAACAAAACTCAGCAAACTCC
>JBBQMV010000362.1:0-2523 GCA_038329315.1 Bdellovibrionia bacterium
CGCAATGGACAAAGGTAACCAAGACTTCTGCATGAGGCGCCCTCCTTGAGCATTTCCGTTCGTAGCTTCCTTGCGACGCGGATCGAAACGCAGTAATTCAATTCACTCGGTAAAGAATACCGGTAGGGAAACCGCGTTTCAAAACGCGGAGGCGCCGACAGATTTCCGACATCATTCAATAACGATAGTTGGAGAATTGACGTGGCCCGAGAGTCGCTCGGATCAAGGCCCGGCGGTCGCGCGCTTAGTTCGGAAGTCCACTCGGGGGATCGCGACGATCTTTCACGCGAAGGGTCGGAGTCGCTCGTCCGCGGAAGCGATTAATTTCCGGAGTCGCGGCCCAGAGGTTCTCCCCCCGAGTCGCGGCGTTGAACGTTTCTTCACGCTCTGCCGCGTGAAACCACACCGCTTCCATGACGGTAGGCACCGCACCCGGCGCGCCGTTTAGCGAGCGGTCGCTCGCCGCCGTGCTGAGAGAAAGTTTTAAATGCCGTTCTTTCATCACGGAGTGCCCGATCGTTTTCGCGCGAATGACGAAAACCGGTTCCGGATTTCCGGGACCGAAGGGTCCGAGGCGTTCGATTTCTTGGAGCGTTTTAAAGTCGAGTTCTTCGATCGATGCGTCGCCTTCCGTTAGGAGCGGGCGCTCCCCGACGTTCGAATCTTCGAGCGAGCCGACGGCTTCGTCGAACGCGATGGCGAGCGACTCGAACTGATCGAGCTCGACCGAAAGTCCGGCGGCATACTTATGTCCGCCGAACGAGCGGAGATGATCGGAACAGCGGCGAAGGGCTTCGAGCACGTCCTTTCCGCCGTAAGACCGGACTGACCCTTTACCGAAATCTTCGCGAAGCGCGATGACGGCGGCCGGCTTACGAAACGTTTCGGTAACTTTCGATGCGACGATTCCGACGACGCCTTCGTGCCAGTTCGAATCGCCGACGAGAATCGCGTTCCGGAACTTTCCGGCGGCGAGCCCCGCTTCGACGCGCAGGCGGACTTCGTCCCAAATCGTGTTTTGGAGCGCCTGGCGCTCTTGATTCATACGCTCGAGATCGCCCGCGAGCGTGACTGCGCGGTTCCGATCTTCGGTGGTGAGAAGTTCGAGGGCGTGCGAAGCATTCGACATCCGGCCGGAGGCATTAATCCGCGGACCGATCGCGAACCCGAGGCTCGACGGACCGAAATCGCGGTGCATGAGG
The DNA here is from genome assembly GCA_038329315.1 of Bdellovibrionia bacterium. Lineage (GTDB taxonomy): Bacteria > Bdellovibrionota > UBA1018 > UBA1018 > UBA1018 > JACMQW01. The sequence goes on from JBBQMV010000362.1 coordinate 1,203, forward strand.
CCGGCGCTATCGAGAAGCGCGGCGACTCCGGGCTTCGTCGAAGTCTTCAGGACTTCGAGCCCCTGTTTTACGAGAATGTGGTTATCCCCGACGAGCGGGACCATATCCGCGGCGGTCGCCATCACGACGAGGTCGAGGTGTTTTTTTAGGTTCGGCTCTTTCCCCGCCGGCCACCAGCCGCGTTTCCGACCTTCGGCGCGAAGCGCACGGATGAGGTAGAACGCGACTCCGCAGCCACAAAGTTCTTTCAGGCCCGATTCGTCATCCGGACGCTGAGGATTCACGACCGCGAACGCCTCGGGAATCCCCTTTACGGCGTCCACCTGATGGTGATCGAGAATGATGAGGTCGATTCCGATATCGCGCGCGGCTTCCGCAGCATCGAAGCTCGTAATTCCGCAGTCCACGGTGACGAGAATCGGGAATCCTTTTTCTTCGGTTTCCTGAACCGCCTTCACCGACAAACCGTAGCCGTCCTTGAAACGATCCGGCTGGGTGGCCTCATATTCGAAGCCGCACTCGCGAAAAAACCACGAGAGCAGAGCCGCGCCCGTCGTTCCATCGACGTCGTAGTCGCCGAAGATGCGCACGGGCTCGCCATCTTCACGGGCTTGGGCCAGGCGTTCGACCGCGCGGTCCATGTCCTTGATCGTCATCGGATCCCGGAGCTTTTCGAGCTTCGGGGTGAGGAATTCCTGAATCTCTTCGGGCGAAGTGAGTCCGCGAGAAATACAGAGGCGGATCGTCAGATCCGCAAGGCCCGTAGAGGCGCGTAGACTCTGGGCCAAAAGTTTTCCCTCTTCGGAGAGAAATCGATCGTCCCTAGGAATCCAGTCGCGGCTCATGCCGTGAACTTCGGATCCGGACGGACGGCGTAAGCCTTCCGTTTCGACTTGCCAGCTTTAGCGCTCGTGGCACGGCGGTCTTGATATTCGGCGATAAACACGACGAGCGAGCTCGCAATGAAGACCGACGAATACGTACCGACGATGATCCCGACCATGAGCGTGAACGCGAAGTCTTCGAGGGCCTTGCCGCCAAAGATCCAAAGCGAGAACACGACGAGGAAGGTACACAAGGACGTCAGAATCGTACGACCGAGCGTTTCGTTGATCGACTTGTTCACGACCTTAATGATGTTCATCGAAGGATTCGCGTGAAGTTCTTCACGGATCCGGTCGAAGACGATGATGGTATCGTTGTTTGAGTAACCGATCAGGGCGAGAATCGCGGCCAGGATCTGAAGGTCGAACTGCTTTTGGGTCAGGATGAAAACCCCGATTACGATCATCGTGTCGTGAAAAAGGGCGAGAACGGCGCC
>JBBQMV010000363.1:0-2521 GCA_038329315.1 Bdellovibrionia bacterium
CCAAGAGTGCGATCGGCAATATTTTTGGGTTCATGTCCTTTTCCATATTTTTAGGTTGTGACTCGACGTTCGAGAGGATTGAGCCGGCGAAACTCAGTTATAAACTTGAAGCTGCTGCGCGGGAGCGGTATCGGCGGCTTCGAGCTGGTCCGGAGCGAGCTTGCCCGCGTGCGCTTGAAGGATAAGTGCGACCATCACGGTTACGATTACGAAAACGATCGATTTGAGGGTTTCTTTCATAAGTCACTTCCGAGCCCTATAGCCCGGTCCTTCCGCGTCCCGACACTACAGGGACGGCGACTTTTACCATAACTGGATCAAAATGGTCAAACATTTTTCATGCACCGCATTACTTTAATTCCGTCATCGGATAGGTCATTAAAGTATAATAAAATCAAATAGTTACTGAGATTCTAGCCCGGCATTATCTTTAAGGCCGTCCGGGCCGAAAAGAGAGGGATGCGCTCCGGTCTTATCGCCCTCCTTTTCACCCTGAACCTCGCCGCCGCCGCCGCAGCCGCGGACGGGCTTTCGCTCGCCGATTTTCCGGAGTTCGAGGCTAGCCAGCGGTGCGATGCGGTTCTTAAAACGGTCGAACTCGCGGCGGCCGATGCGGAAGATTTTCGGCGGTCGGTCGCGGGCGTGGACTTGAAGCGGGAGAAAGAGGCGATCCGAGAGAGCTACCCGACAAACCTCCGCGCCGTGCACGACTGGAAAACGAAAGCGCGCGAGATGCTCCGAAATGATCTCGAAGCGAAGGGCGTGAAAAATGCGGACCTCTTCGCCCGCAGCATCGTTAATAAAATTCAGAACGAAATCCGTGTCGCGGAGGGGCTCGTGATTTCGGAAGCCGAAGTCGGATCGACTTTCGATACTGCCTTAGCGATTCTCAGAAACGGGCGGGGAGGTTGGCTTGGGAACACGATTCAGATCACCGAGAAGGCCAGCCAGCGAGCCTCGAAAGTGCTCTCGATTAGCAAGAAACTCGCAGGTTGGGTGGATTCGGTAGAACGAATTGGGCTCTTCGAAACTCGTAAAATTAAGGGTTATCATGACGAAAATATTGGTCATTCTTCGGGTACTCGGTCGATTCGCTTAAACGACGGCGTGCGGGCTACCTACCAGATAGGCGAAGACAAAAAGATTCTCATTATCGGTGTCGGGAATGATCTCTACGATCACTGAATCCTAACGGCTCAGTTCGAAGCCGGAATGTCGCGGGCGTCTTCATCCGTGGAAGAATCGTCCCAGCTCACACCGAGGTCGGTGCAACGGGCTTTGTCGAACGCATCTTTCCGCATCCAGTCGGCGCAGTGATTATTCAGTGCATCGTTCGTTAAATTTCGGCAGTTTCCGACGGCGGAGTCGGCGGTTTGGACGCCGGTTTTGCAGCCGTTGTATTCGAACGAATATTCCGTCTTCGTGGAATTTTCGGAGATCGATTTCTTCGTGCCGTTCCCGCAGGCCGTAAGCGCGAGAATCGAGACGGAAGCGAAGAGAAGTGAAAGAGAAGACTTCGACATAAGACCTCCAAGGATGGAAGGAGGTATACCGATTCGGACGCAAAGCGTCAAATTTAACTCGGCTTTCCGACTGAATTCGTATAAGACCTTAAAAACAGGGGTGATTTATACTTCGGTATTTCCGATCCGGGCTCGATCGGAGTCGAATATCGCCTCGAGTTGCGGTTTTGCTCTAGAAGTACGATAATAGAAGTCGTATATAGGGTCAGTCAAAGTTCCCATTGAAACCGGAGTCTAGCTGTCGTACTTCCCCGAGATTACTAAAATCAGGCGGTATTTTCTGAATGGTTAAGCTGAATCGCACTACCGAATACGGGCTCATCGCCCTTCGCTACATGATGGGAAAGCAGTCGCATGGCGACGCTTCGGTCACGAGCGCGCGCGAGCTTTCGGATCGTTACGCACTTCCGTTCGAGATCACGGCGAAAACGCTTCAGAGAATGAAGGAATCCGGGTTGATTGAGTCCGCCCACGGCGCCCGCGGTGGCTACACGATCGCGCGCTGTCCCTCGAAGCTAAATCTCGCTGAGTTCCTCGAACTCATGGAAGGCCCGCAGGCCGTCGTCGGTTGCACGAATGCGATGCTCCAAAGCGCCATCGGCGTCAGCGGTGGTGGATGTGAGTATTCAAAGAAATGCGAAATCAGCGGCGTGATGACGGATCTGAATTCGCGCGTGAAAATTTTTCTGGCCGGGATCCTTCTCACGGATTTGGCCGAGTTTAAGTCCATCGAAACGAAAACGAAAGCAGCCGTATGAAGCTTCCTATTTACCTCGATTACCATGCGACAACGCCGGTCGATCCCGAAGTCTTTAAGACGATGGCCCCGTTCTTCACGGAAGTCTTCGGAAACGCGGCTTCGCGAAATCACGAATACGGATGGACCGCGGAGTCGGCCGTCGAATACGCGCGCAAGCAAGTGGGCGAGCTGATTCACGCTTCCGAAAAAGAAATCATCTTCACTTCGGGTGCGACGGAGTCGAACAACCTCGCTCTCC
>JBBQMV010000364.1:0-2516 GCA_038329315.1 Bdellovibrionia bacterium
GCTTAAACTTTTCGCCGTGATTCTTATTCCACTCCTGATTCTCAAACGCGAATGGCGAAAGCTTGGGCTTGGCCTTCTCTTTCTTCCGGTCCTCAGTCTCGGGGGAGTGGCCTACGAACAGGGATGGGCGTTCGCACTCGCGGAAAACCAAGCCTGGCTGCGGAGCCTCACGGATTCGACCGACGTTCTTCTGCTTTCGGAGCAAAATGTTGCCGTACTCGGAACGTTTGGGAAGCTATTCGGGTTAACCATCGGAAAAGTCCTCTGGCTACTCGCCGGATCCGGGTTCGCGACTTTCCTCTGGAAGAATCGCGCAAAATCGATCGACTGGTTTCGCGACTGGCTTCTCTTCGCGATCTCCGTATTTAATCCGCTCGTCTGGTCTTACTGGATCCTCTACGCGATGCCGTTACTGGCTACGCGCTTCTCGGACTTCGAAGGCGCGGTTCGGCGTCGCAGTCGGAATATACGGTTTTACGGACCGCTCGCGGCGCTTTTCGTTTTCACCGCGTTTAACGGCCAGCACGCGCGCTGGGCTTGGAACGGCGGAATTTTCGTCGGCCTGCTTCTTCTCGGATTCGGAGCTTCACGCGTGAGAGCGCGTGATTAAGGGACTGTCACTTTATGCTGTCGAGTACTTTCACTTTTTGATCCATGGCCTTTTGAGCGGGGTCCACGAGCGTACGAGCGGTTTCTTGAACGGTGCTACTCGAAGGGGTGGGGCTCGGAACGGCCGGACTCGGTAAGGCGGTCGGTTTGATATCGGTATCCTTCGCTGTCTTAGGTCGAACGACGGTCGTCTTGTTCCCTTTATCGTCGGTGATCGTCTCCTCTACGTAAGACGAACCGCCATCCTTGATTTCACGCTTTGATTTCGCCGTGTAAGGCGCGTCTTCGGTGCCTTTCGGAGTCGGCGCGTTCGGATGGGTTTCCGGTTCGACGGCTTGTACTTGTGGTTTTTCACCCGGGACCTTCGGCGCCGCGTGCTCCGGCATCGTAAGATTTAATGTCGGTAGAGGTGTGTTCGACGACGGCGCGGTCCCGCAAACGTACTGAGTATTGCAGCGGAATTTTCCTTTCGGGCATTCGCCGCCGGAATGGCAACTCCAGCCGCCGGTTTGATTCGCGAGGGTTCCTGCTTCGCAGAGCGTGTGGTCGGTGTTCAGTTTTTCGAAAACAAGCATCTTCGCGGCGCTTTCATCGTTTCCGCATTTCGTATTCCGAATGCCGTGGAAGGAGTTATCGCCGGAGGCGATGGCGATCGTGAGGAAAACGGAAAATGACGCGAGCGGCAGGATACGGTGGAAGTTCATTTCCACTAGTATGGATGAAATTAGGAAGTCTTCAAGCGATCGCCCTGGAGCTTTCCTTCGCGCTCGAAATAAATTCGGAGCGGTGAATGCTCGGGCAAGAGGAGGTCCGGATCGGATTTGAGAAGATCCAACGCGTCGTCGCGGGCGACTAAAAGCCAGTCCCGGTCGCGAACTAAGTCCGCTAATTTGAAGGGTAAGCCACCGGCTTGACGGGTGCCGAGAAATTCGCCCGGACCCCGAATCCGAAGGTCGGCTTCGGCGATTTCGAAACCGTCGGTGGTTTCTTCGAGTACCTCAAGGCGAGCTTGGGTTTGTTCGGAACCGCTCGTTCCGGTGAAGTAGAAGCAGTACGACGGATGGCTGCCCCGACCGACGCGGCCCCGGAGTTGGTGCAGCTGGGACAAACCGAAGCGTTCCGCGTGATCGACACAAATCACGGTCGCGTTCGGAACGTCGACGCCGACTTCGACGACGGTCGTGGACACTAGAACCTGGACCCGGCCCTGTTTGAAATCGTCCATGACCGTATTTTTCTCATCTGGCTTCATTTTGCCGTGGAGAAGTCCGACCTTAAACTCTGGAAAGACTTCCTTTTGGAGTCGTTCGGCCTCGACACTCGCGGCGCGGAGCGCTTGAAATCCCTCGGCTTCGCTTTCGTCGACTAGCGGATAAATGAAATACGCTTGGCGACCGGCACGGAGCTCGGCGCGCACGCGTTCGATCGCACTGGCGTGTCCCGGGCCACGGATGATTTTCGTCGTAACCGGCGAGCGACCGGGTGGCATCTCTTTGATCATCGAAACGGCGAGATCGCCGTAGGCGGTGAGTGCAAGCGTCCGCGGAATCGGCGTCGCAGTGAGGACGAGGAAGTGCGGATTGACGATTTTTCCGTTCTCGGCTTTATGGATGCCCTTTTCGCGAAGTATCCGGCGCTGTTCGACGCCGAAGCGGTGTTGCTCGTCGATCATGATGAGGGCGAGCGATTTGAAAATGACGGGATCTTCGATCAGCGCGTGGGTACCGATCACCATCGTCGGTTGGCCGTTCGCGATTCTGGCGAGAAGTGCCGCGCGCTCGGCGGCGGTGCTCCGGCCAGTCAACATCGCGATCGAGAGTTTCGTTCCGAAAAGTTTCATCGCATTCCGGTAATGCTGTTCGGCGAGGATTTCCGTCGGCGCCATGAGCGCGACTTGATACCCCTCG
>JBBQMV010000365.1:0-2502 GCA_038329315.1 Bdellovibrionia bacterium
CGCGGAACGGTTTCCGGCCGCCCGCGCGAAGGAAGTCGGCCTCGTCCACACGGTCGTCGAAGACCGCGTCGCCCTCGATGTCGAAATCGAACGTGTGGTCGCGAATATGCTCCAGTGCGGACCGCGCGCGATGGCGGCGGCGAAGAAACTGGTCCTCGACCTTTCGTGGACCGAACGCCGAGAGACGCTCGGAGATCCGCTCGATTACGTTGCGCGGATGCTCGCGGAGCTTCGGGTGAGCCCGGAAGGCCAAGAGGGCCTGAAGGCGTTTCTCGAAAAGCGCAAGCCGAACTGGATTAAGTAAAGCCGGGGTAGACGGATCGGGCCTTAGACGCCCCGCACTAGTGCTTTCATTGAACCCAGGGCCACGCTAACCTCGAACCAATGGCGAAAACCCCGAAACTCTTGGTCGCGAACCGTTCCGAAATCGCATGCCGTATATTCCAAACGGCGCGCGAGATGGGCATCGCGACCGTGGGGATTTATGCTCCCGGTGATGAAGAAGCGCGGCACCTGACTTACGCCGACGAGATCGTTCCGGTAACGAGTTACCTCGACTCCGACGCGGTCGTGGCGGCGGCGAAAAAAGTCGGCGCGACCCTCATCCATCCCGGTTACGGATTCCTTTCCGAGCGCCCGATCTTCGCGCGCGCGGTAGAAAAAGCCGGGATCACGTTTGTCGGCCCGACCCCGGAGACGATGGAAGCGATGGGCGGAAAAATCGACGCGAAAGAAATCGCGGAACGCTCCGGCGTGCCGACCCTCCCATGGGCAAAGGTGAAGCCGGGCGAAGATCTGAAAACGATCGCGAAGAAAATCGGATTTCCACTCCTCCTAAAGGCTGCGGCTGGCGGCGGCGGTAAGGGAATGCGCCGAGTGGACAAGCTCGACGAAGTGGATTCGGCCGCCGAAAGCGCATCTGCCGAAGCCGTCGCGTCCTTCGGCGACGGTACGCTCTTTCTCGAGCGCCTCGTTCTCGAACCGCGGCATATCGAAGTCCAAGTCTTCGGCGACGGGAATGGCGGCGGCATCCACCTCTACGAGCGCGAGTGCTCGCTCCAGCGCCGGCACCAAAAAGTTTGGGAAGAGGCGACCGCGCCGAATCTCTCCGAAGAAACGCGCCAGGGCCTTTTCACCGCCTCGATGAATCTCGTGAAGGAAGTGAAGTATCGCTCGGCGGGCACGCTTGAATTTCTCGTCGATGCTTCCGGAAAATTCTACTTCCTCGAAATGAACACCCGGCTCCAGGTCGAGCACCCGGTGACGGAACTCGTGACGGGCACCGATCTCGTGCACGCCCAGCTTTCGCTCGCGCTAGACCCTTCGAAATTTCCGATCCCGCCTCTCGGACCGCCGCGCGGCCACGCGATCGAAGTACGAATTTATGCCGAAGATCCTTCCCAAGGTTTCATGCCGACGCCGGGAAAGGTCGAAAAGTTACGCTGGCCGACCGGCACCGGAATTCGTGTCGAAAGCGGAATCGAAGAAGGCCAAACCGTCGGCGTAAATTTCGATTCGATGCTCGCGAAAGTGATCGTCTCGGCGCCGACGCGTGAACAAGCCGTCGCCCGGATGCGCTTCGCGCTCGACGAAACGGTGATCCTCGGAATGGGCACCAACCAAAGTTACCTCCGCGCGCTCGCGTCGGACCCGCAAGTGATCGCGGGAAAAATGCACACGGGCTACCTCGGAACCGCGTACGCGGATTTCGCCCCGGTCCCTTCCGCCGATTCGTTCGCGCTCGTCGCGGCGGCTCGCGCACAAGGAATCGGGAAATTGCATGGGACGGCGGCCGCCGGCAGCGGTTCGGGCGAACGGACGTATCCTTCGCCGTGGGGGACGACCCGATGAGCGGCGAAACGTTCCGAGTCAGCGGTAAAAAACTTCCGATGCCCGCACCAGGCGTTGGGTGGACCTTCGAAACGCGTCCGGGCGGGTGGACGGTCGCTTCACGCGCTCGCGCCGATGGATCGATCGAGCGGAAACGAATTTTTCTCCATGAATCGAAGGGCCGGCTCTCGTTCACCGTCGACGGCTCCCTCTATTACGGAATGATTGACGCGAAAGCGCGGGCGGCCGGTGCGAGTGGCGGTAGCGATCTCGATTTGATCGCCCAGTTCCCGGGTAAAGTTCGGAAAGTCCTCGTTCTTGAGGGTGCGACCGTCGAAGAGGGGACGCCCATGCTGCTCCTCGAAGCGATGAAGATGGAGTTCTCAGTAAAGGCGCCCTTCACCGGAAAAATTGAAAAAATTCACGTTAAGGAGGGCCAGCAACTCGCGTCCGGTGACCGCTTCCTCGACCTTAAACCCACGGCCAAGAAAGCCTAAGCCATGGCGAAGCCTCTCCATTCGAAACCGCCTACTTACCCGAAACAAATCGAAATCTTCGAGGTGGGCGTCCGCGACGGACTTCAGAACGAAGCGCGCGCGGTTCGGCTCGACGATAAGCTTCGGCTCGCGCGAGGTCTGCTCGCGGCCGGAGTGAAAAGGCTCGAACTCGGGG
>JBBQMV010000366.1:0-2498 GCA_038329315.1 Bdellovibrionia bacterium
TTTTCGAGTGCCTGATCTGGCTCGGCTACGGACTCTTCTCCGTCGCTTCGCCGGGCGGACTTACTACGCTCTACGCCCCGGCCTGCCTCTGGTTTCTCATCCTAAAGGTCACCGGAGTACCGATGGCGGAGAAGACTTCGCTCCTCTCGCGAGGCGATCGTTACCGCGAATACCAACGGACGACGAGCGCGGTTATACCGCTGCCGAAACGAAAGCCGGCGTAGGCTCCCCGATCGCCGCGAAAAGCGCGGGCAAAGAATCCGTGCGTTTCACGCGCGAGAACCACGGCGTACGGAAGGTCGTCTCCGAGTAACGGAGCCACTGCTTCACCCGACGCGCGCAGTACCTTCCATCGAGCGTGTCACGGTCCGAAAACTTCGCCGAGAGCACCGCGAAGCGGTGCAGGTTTGGTAGCCAAGCCGCTAAATCTTCCGGGTCCGGAAGCTCGCTGACGTCGAGTCCGCTGAGACCGAGCTCCCGGGCGATCCGGTGCCCGAGCCACGGATCCGCCAGCGCCGAGCGCCCGATCATGAAATGCTCCGCACCGGTAATCTCGCGGCAGCGGCGAAAATCTTCGACGCGCCAGATATCGCCGTTCGCGACGACCGGGACGGAAACGCCGCGCTTGGCCGCCGCGATCCATTCCCAGTACACGGGCGGTTGGTATCCATTCATCTTCGTCCGCGCGTGAATCGTGATCCAGCTCGCGCCGCCCGCTTCCGCGCGTTTCGCGTTCTCGACAACCACCGAAGGATCGTCCCACCCGAGTCTGAGCTTCGCCGAGACCGGAAGGTGCGCGGGAACCGCGTCGCGGACCGCGCGGACGATCGCCTCTAGCCGCTCCGGATGTTTCAGCAGCGTCGCTCCGCCGTCGTTCCGATTCACGGTCGGGGCGGGACATCCGAAGTTGAGGTCGATGCCGGGTGCGCCGAGATGGATCGCCTCCATCGCCGAAAGGGCGACCCGTTCGGGATGCCCGCCGAGGAGCTGGGGTTTGACCGGAACGCCCGATTCGGTGAAAAACCCGTCCGCGGACTCCGGGATATCGGTACGGAAAGTCCGCCGCGGAATCACGTTCTGGGAGACCCGGATGAACTCGGAAACGAGGTGGGTGAACCCCCCGATTTCGGAGAGCATCGCCCGCATCGGGGCGTCCGTGATGCCCTCCATGGGGGCTAAAACCACGGCCGGACGCCCGCTTATCAGCCCGAATGGGGCAGCACGGGGACGGCTTAAAATGGAGCTTGAGGAGAGTGGGCTAAGTGGCTTTGTTTCCAAGCCTTTCGCAGGTATCCCGAAACACTTCCCGAGGACAAGAAATATGATATGCCTTGCGTCAGGATGACCGAAAGTACCCTCAAGGCCAACTCAGCAACCACCGTCGTCGTCGGCATGTCCGGCGGGGTCGACTCGTCGGTCACGGCCGCAATCCTACGCGAGGCAGGCTACCGCGTCATCGGCCTCTTCATGAAGAACTGGGAAGAGAAGGACGCAAGCGGCGTATGCACCTCGAAGCGCGACTTCGACGACGTCGTCTCGGTTTGTCGCCGCCTCGATATCCCCTACTACTCGGTCGAGTTCGTAAAAGAGTACTTCGACCGCGTCTTCAAAACCTTTCTGAAAGAATACGAAGCGGGCTACACGCCGAATCCGGATATTCTCTGTAATCGCGAAATCAAATTCGACGCCTTCTTCGAGAAGGCCATGGAGTTCGGCGCCGACTTCCTCGCAACCGGTCACTACGCGCGGACCGAAATCCGCGGCGGAGTCCCCCTGCTTTTAAAGGGCCTCGATCCTTCGAAGGATCAGTCCTACTTCCTCCACGCCATCGCGGGCGAGCGTCTTGCGAAAGTCCTATTCCCGATCGGTGACCTCCCGAAAACCGAAGTGCGAAAACTTGCGGCTCGCTACGAACTCTCGACGAAAGAGAAAAAGGATTCGACCGTCCGGAGGCATTTCCGACGGAGTCGAGGATCGAGCGCACGTCGCCGGTCGCGTAACCGCGTTTCAGATAATTTTCGCCGAGCCCACGAATCACGCCGCCGCCGAGGCAGACATCGTCGGAGTAAAACACGACCGACTGGCCGGGCGTGACCGAACGCTGCGGAATGAGGAAGCGAACGCGGGCGCGGACGCCGCCGAAACCGTCATCCTCGAGTTTGAGCCGGCAGTCCTGATCGCCCTGACGGTAGCGCACTTTCGCACGGCACGCGAAGGCGGTTCCGACTGGACGCGGAGGAAGACCGCCGATCCAGGTGAGTTCTTCCGCGACGAGTTCGTCGGTGAAAAGCGCCGGGTGAAATTCGCCGCGCTCGACGAAGACGATATTTTTCTTCGGATCCTTTTCGACGACGAACCAGGGTTCGCCTTCGCCGCCTAAGCCCAGGCCTTTACGCTGACCGAGGGTGAAAAACTGGGAGCCCGGATGGGTGCCGACCTTCGCGCCCGAGAGCGTGCGGAAGGCGCCGGGTTTGCTTTTCAAATACTGCGCGAGGAAC
>JBBQMV010000367.1:0-2494 GCA_038329315.1 Bdellovibrionia bacterium
GTAATTCACCTGGCCCCAGATCCGGCGGATCGAAGCATGGCTGAGGTAAAGATTTTCGCGCGCACGCGTAATGCCGACGTAAGCCAGACGCCGCTCTTCTTCAATTTCGCTTTCGTCCTCGGAATCAACGGCACGGTTCGAAGGGAAGAGCCCCTCTTCCATACCGACGAGAAACACGACCGGATATTCGAGCCCCTTCGAGGAGTGCAGGGACATCATTTGGAGCGAGGGAACCTTTTCTTCTTCGTTCGCACTAGCAGTAACGAGGTCGGTCGCAAGCGCGGATTCTTCGAGGAAAATCGGCAAAAGCTCAACCTTCTTTTTTTCAACTTCCTCTTCAGTCAAACCTTCAATTTGGATCTCTTCGAATTCCTGGAGGACGGTATTGAACTCCTCCAAGTTTTCGATTCGCGCGGCGGATTCCTCGGTCCCCTCTTCGCGCAAAGTTTGCACGTACCGGGTTTCTTCGAGGATCAGTGAATAAAGTTCGGAAAGGAGAAGCTTCTCGCGCTGGGCGTTCAGTTTTTCCATGAAACCGTAAAACGAGGCGAGTTTCTTCGCGGTCCCGGCGGAGGTAATCGAAGAATCTTTCGCAGCGATCCGGAGTGCCGCCCAAAGCGAAGTGTCTTTCGGTCCCGAAGTCGCGTCGGCAAAATCGAGCTCCTCTGTGGGCAGAACGTCGACCAGCGCGTGGGTCGGCCCGGATTCGATGCCTTGTCGACGATTCTGTTCGAGTTCGAGTTGGATCGATTCGAGTTTATCGATCGTCGTCTTCCCGATTCCGCGCGCCGGCACATTGATGATCCGCTTCAGACTCACGGAGTCCTGGGGATTCTGCATCACTTTAAAGTACGAAAGGATGTCTTTGATTTCCTTCCGGTCATAGAAACGCAACCCGCCGACGATTTCGTATGGAATCTTCGCGCGACGAAAAGCTTCTTCGAACTGCCGAGACTGAGCGTGCGTGCGGTAAAAGATCGCGAAATCGGTATAGGCGCGGTTCTCGTAAGCCGCGAGGCGCTGAATCTCCTTGATCACGAAGTCCGCTTCGCCGGCCTCGTCGGCGAGCGAGGCCCGCACGATCAGCGGCCCTTCCGGATTCGCGGTCCAGAGTGTCTTTTCTTTTCGCTCGCGGTTATTTCGAATCACCTGCGATGCAGCGGTAATGATCGTCTTCGTCGAGCGGTAGTTTTGTTCGAGCTTGACGATTTTCGCGCCCTTATAGTCCTGTTCGAAATCGAGGATGTTCCGAATATCGGCGCCTCTCCATTTATAAATCGACTGGTCCTCATCGCCGACAACGCAAATATTTTCGTGCCCTCCAAACTCTCGTTTCGCAAGCTGCGAGAGAAGGAGGTACTGAGCGCGGTTCGTATCCTGATATTCGTCAACGTGAATGTAGAGGAACCGGTCTTGGTACCGGCGACGGATCTCGATATTGTCCCGGAGTAGCCGGTAGGTCATACAAAGAATCTCGCCGAAATCGAGCGCGTTGTTCGCGAAAAGATCCTTCTGATATTCTTCGAAAACGAGCTTCAGCTTCCGCTCAAAAAGATCGTGCGCGGAAGGTTCGAGCTCCTTCGGCTCGATAGCGTCGCACTTCAGGCGGTTAATCCCAGCTTGCATCGCCTTCGGACTGAATGCCTTATCGTCGATCCCGAGCTTCTCCACCACCCGCTTCACGAGCGAAAGCTGGTCGGAATCGTCGTAGATCACGAATGGCTTCGTAAAGGGCGTCGCCGCTAGCTCGCGGCGAAGGAGCCGGACGCAAATCGCGTGGAAAGTTCCGATCTCTGGAATTCCAAAATAGCCGGTCGACGTCGTCGCGAGGTGGCGATCCACCCGTTCCTTCATTTCGCGAGCAGCCTTATTCGTAAAGGTCACCGCGAGAATTCGATTTCCCGGAACTCCGCGCACGTCCATGAGGTACGCGATCCGCGAAGTCAGCATTTTTGTTTTACCGGAACCGGCTCCCGCAAGAACGATGAGCGGTCCGTCCGTCGCTTCGGCCGCTTCACGCTGAGGCGGGTTCAGTGTTTCGAGATACGCCGGCACTTCACCGGGCGCGAGCGCGCGTGGCTTCGGCGCACTTCGGGTATAATCCGAAAAACCGCCGAATACGGGGCGATTCATGCGAGGAGCGGCGGGCGAAGCCTTCTTCAGATCACCGCCGGGAGCTTCGTCGAAATCGATCACTTCCCGCTCCGAATTCTCTCGCCGATCCGGGATTCCGCGAGCGAGCGACGCGCGACTTCGCGGTCGTAGGCGGCCCGAATCGCATACGAAAAGAGAAGCCCGACCACCTTCGCTTCTCCGTTCAGGACGGCGACGCATGGGTGATCCCCGAAGAGTCCGCTCGTCATGGAAAGCGCGTCGGACTCATGGACGGTCTTCAGTTTCGTATGCTTCGCCGAAGACTTATACAGGAGGTCCTTCACTTCGAAGAACGCGTCAGCGCCGGTCGAAGTCGAAAGCCCTTCTTGGATCAAATCGA
>JBBQMV010000368.1:0-2491 GCA_038329315.1 Bdellovibrionia bacterium
TGGGCGATCGTCCCGATGAAGCCAACTTCTTCGGCGCGGGTGAGCAGACCGATGAAGGGAGCCTTCTTTTTGGACTTTTTTAACGCAATCGCGGTCTCGAGGATCGCGTAAACGCCGATGAGATCGTCCGCGGCCTTTGAATAAAGCAGGTCTCCCTCGCGCCAGTGCGTATCGCGAAACCCGAAGCCGCCGAAGAGATCGGTCGCCTTGGTTTGGCGCCGGAGATCTTTCACGTGAATGACGCCGGATTCGATTGCGCGCCCGGATTCGAGCATGACGGCCTTTTCGACACGGCCAAAGCCTACAAATCCTTCCGAATCCGCGAGCCACACTTTTCCGCCCTCGAGATGGGCGGTCGGGCTCCCTCCGTGCCATTTGAATGCGAGGCGATCAGCCGTCAGCCACTCCGTACCGTGAAATCCCGGATGGTCGGTATGGGCGATGAAAATCCGGACCGGTTCGGTCGACTTCGTTTTGATCAGTTTTAGATATTCGGCTTTCGACTTTACGCCGACGACGACGTTCTGCGCGGGATCGCGGAAGTGGGGAATTTTTTCTTCGTCGAGGATCGACTCGATGGTGGCGAGAACGAGGCCTTCGCGGAAAGGCGCGGTGGGCTGGGAGAGGATTTTCGCGAGACGGAAATGGGGTTGCATGGGGCGATGCTACTCACGGGCGTGGGGAAAAGCTAGTCGCCGGCGCTTACTCGGTTGGCGTCGATCTCCGGAATCCCCCTGGAAATGAAGGGCCCACGGAGGCAAGATCACTCCACCCACATGAAAACCATCGTCGATCTGCTTTCCGAAATGAAAACTCTTTTAGAACTTATGGGCGAGAACCCGTTCAAGGTCCGGGCGTTCGACAAGGCCGCGGACGCCGTCGCGTTGCTCGGGGAGCAGGAAGACTGGGTCGGGCGTGCAAAGGCCGGGACCCTCACGGAAATTCCCGGAATCGGGAAAGGGATCTCCGCGGTCCTGACCGAGTTCCTCCTCGAAGGGAAAACAACCGAACGCGATGCGCTCGCGAAGAGCCTGCCCGAGGGATTGTTGGAGCTGACCCAGGTTCCGGGGCTCGGGCCGAAGAAGGCGCTCGCGGTCATCGAAACTCTCGGGATTAAAACTTTGGGCGAACTCGAATACGCGTGCCGCGAAAATCGCCTCGTCGGTATGAAGGGATTCGGCGATAAGGCGCAAGCGAAAATTCTCGAAGGCGTTCAGTATCTGATGGCGACCTCGGGTCAGTTGAAACTCTCCGACGCGTTTCCGGTCGCGGAAAAACTTCTCGGTATTCTCGCGAAGGCCGCAAACGAAGGACGGCATCCGGCGGGGGGCGGTCTCCGTGTTTCAGAAACGGGTGCGCTTCGCCGGCGTCTCGAAACGCTTTCGTCGCTCGACTTCCTCGTCGAGACCTTGCCCGGCGAAAAGACGACGAAAAAACTCGAAGAAAAACTTTATCTCGCGATCACGGATTCGGTCGGTAAAGGGGCGGCCGTGCCGCTGCCGGTGAAATTCACGTTCGCAGAAACTTCGCATTTCGGAACCGAGCTGGCACGCACGACCGCGACGCCAGAATCCTGGACCGCACTCGTGGGTAAAACGTCGAGCGACTCCATCGCCTCCGCTTCGAGCGAAGAAAAATTCTTCGAGAGTCTCGATCTTCCATGGATTCCGCCCGAAATGCGGGAAACCGGAGAGGAAGTCGCGCTCGCTCGAAAAGGGAAGATCGACGAAGTACTCGGATGGGGAGATATCCAAGGATGCTTCCATAACCACACGACCCGCTCCGATGGCGCAGCGACCCTCGAGGAAATGATTCTCGGCGCAAAGGCGCGCGGGATGAAATACATCGGGATCTCCGATCACTCGAAGTCCGCGTTTTACGCGCAGGGATTAGGTGAGCCGGCGCTCGCGGAGCAGGAAAAGGAAATCCGCGCGCTTCAAGAAAAATATCCGGAAATTCGGATCTTCTGGGGAATCGAAAGTGATATTCTCGCCGATGGCGACCTCGACTACGATTCGAAATGGCTTTCGCGTTTCGACTTCGTCGTCGCGTCGGTTCACTCCCGCTTTCAGATGGACCGCACGACGATGACCGAGCGGATTCTTCAAGCCGTGCGGAATCCGAAGACGACCATGCTCGGGCACCTCACCGGCCGGATTCTCCTCGGACGTAAGGGCTACGATATCGATATCGAAAAAATCATCCGGGAATGCGCTGAGCGGGGAGTCGCGATCGAGATCAATGCCCATCCTTCGCGCCTGGACATCGACTGGCGCTGGGGAAAGCGCATCCGCGAAGCCGGATGTTTCGTCTCTGTGAATCCGGACGCGCACGAAGTATCGGGTCTCGACGACGTCAAGTTCGGGGTCTGCGTCGCGCGGAAGGCGCTCCTTCCGAAGAGTCTCGTCGTGAACTCGCGAGACCGCGCCGGAGTCGAGGCCTGGCTCGCCAAAAGGAAGTGACATGGCTCAGGAAAAGGCAGTCGTGGCTA
>JBBQMV010000369.1:0-2476 GCA_038329315.1 Bdellovibrionia bacterium
ACGTAAATCGCTTGAATCGAAGTAATCGATCCCTTGTTCGTTGAGGTAATGCGTTCTTGGAGCTCGCCCATTTCGGTGGCCAGCGTAGGCTGATAACCGACGGCGGAAGGAATTCGGCCTAGGAGAGCCGACACTTCCGAACCGGCTTGGGTATAGCGGAAGATGTTGTCGATGAAGAGGAGAACGTCTTGGTTCTCTTCATCACGGAAGTATTCGGCGATCGAAAGAGCCGTAAGTGCAACGCGGGCGCGGGCTCCCGGTGGTTCATTCATCTGACCGTAAACAAGCGCTGTCTTGGCGATAACGCCAGACTCGGTCATTTCATGCCAAAGATCGTTTCCTTCACGGGTCCGTTCGCCTACTCCGGCGAACACCGAGAATCCGCCGTGCTGGGTGGCGATGTTGTTGATCAGCTCTTGAATCAAAACGGTTTTACCTACTCCGGCGCCGCCGAAGAGACCGATCTTACCACCCCGAATATACGGAGCGAGCATGTCGATGACCTTGATCCCCGTGTAGAACGGTTGGATCTGGGTCGATTGATCACGGAATGCCGGTGGTTTCCGGTGAATCGGGTAAGTTTTCTTCGCGAGAACGGGACCCTTTTCGTCGACGGGCTGGCCGATGACGTTGATGATCCGTCCGAGCGTTTCGCGACCGACCGGAACCATGATTTGGGATCCGGTGTTTTGGGCCGGCTGGCCGCGGGTCAGACCGTCGGTCGAATCCATGGCGATCGCACGCACGGTATTTCCACCGAGATGCTGCGCGACTTCGAGAACCAGATTCCATTCTCCACCTTCGACGGACGGGTTGGTGACCTTCACGGCGTGAAAAATATCGGGAAGCATTCCGTTTGCGAACTCGATGTCGACGACCGGTCCGATGACCTGTTTGATTCGTCCGAGTTTTGCGTCTTGGGTGGTGGCGCTCATATTCTTTCTCCTGAGTTAAATCGAAATCTAAAGGTTAGGCCTGAGCTTTCGCCGATTCACTTCCCGCGATGATCTCGAGAAGTTCCTTCGTGATGCCGGCTTGGCGTTGTTTGTTATATTGGATCGTAAGTTTTTTGATCATTTCGCTCGCGTTCTTAGTCGCGTTTTCCATAGCCGACATCCGGGCTCCGTGTTCGCCAGCTTGGGATTCGAGCATGATGCGGAAAATCTGAATCGAAAAATGTTTTTGAAGGAGCGCCGCGAGGACTTCGTCCGCGCTTGGCTTCACAATTACCATGGTGCCTTCGGCAGTCGTGGCATCGGCATTCGCAGGCTTCGGGCGAAGCGGAAGATAGTCTTCCACAACTGGAATCTGAAGAACGGCGTTTTTAAACTCGTTATAGATGATTTTCACTTCGTCGTATTGACCGGCCACGAAGCCTTCGACAATGTGCTTTGAAAGGTCGCTCGCCTTTTTGAAGGTGACTTTTCCACCTGCGGTCTCGAAGAATTCGCCAAAGGAAAATTGCTTACGGGTGCGAAAAAAATCGTTCCCCCGCTTTCCGAGGAAGGAAAGCGTGATACTGGCGTACTTGCTTTTCTCGGCCGCTACGAAACGCATCGCCATCTTGATCGGAATCGCGTTGAATCCGGCACAAAGTCCGCGATCCGACGTGACGAGAATCAGGAGAAGACGTTTTCCCTCTTTCGTTTCGGTCGCGCCGTCCCGATCTAGGAGTACTGAGTTCAGAGTAATTTCTGGAACTCCGAGCATGTGTTCAACGAGCGAACCGACTTGCTTTGCAAAAGGACGATTCGCCGTGATCGCGTCTTGTGCGCGACGAAGTTTAGCGGCCGAAACCATCTTCATGGCTTTGGTCGTTTGGCGCGTATTTGTTACACTACCAATCCGCTTTTTTAAGTCCTTAGTGCTTGCCATTTCCTATCTTCCGTCCGTTTTTAGGCAGTGAAAGTCGCGCCGAACTCTTCGAGAGCGCCATTCAACTTCGCTTGAAGTTCGCCTTCAATTTTCGACTTTTGCATGCCCTTGAGCACGTCCGGGTGTTTCCGGTTCATGAACTCGATGAGTTGCTTCTCATAGCTCTTCAGGGAGTTGATCGGAAACTTGTCCGTGTAGCCCTTCGTGCCGGCATAAACCATGAGGACCTGTTCTTCGACTGACATCGGTGAATACTGATCTTGCTTCAGCATTTCGACGAGGCGTGCTCCGCGGGCGAGCTGCTTCTGAGTCGCAGTATCGAGATCGGATCCGAACTGCGCGAACGCAGCCTTTTCACGATACTGAGCGAGGTCAAGACGAAGTGTGCCGGAAACCTGCTTCATCGACTTCACTTGGGCGGCGCCGCCGACTCGAGAAACCGAGATCCCGACGTTAACCGCCGGACGAACACCGGAGTTGAAAAGATCGGTTTCGAGGAAGATCTGACCGTCAGTAATCGAAATCACGTTTGTCGGAATGTAAGCGGAAACGTCGCCCGCTTGGGTTTCGATGATCGGTAGCGCAGTCAAGGACCCTCCAC
>JBBQMV010000370.1:0-2452 GCA_038329315.1 Bdellovibrionia bacterium
TGAGAATGGAATGGAAAATTTCCCCGAGCGCGCCGAGATCTTTCTGATCCTTAAGCCGCGCGGCGAGTTCACGGAACTGGCCCATGACTTCGGTTTCGCCCGCGAGGGGCGAATGAAGTCCACACACGACTTCGAGGAGAAACGAATACGCGGCCTCATCCGAATAGGTTTCGACCGGTCCCGAAAGCGACGAAAGATCGAGGTCGGAGACGCCGCCTGGCGATACACCGATCCAGATGGACCGCAGGCAGGTGCGCCACGATACCCAACCCTCACCTGCACTGCCGCTCTCGCCGAAAAAGGTGGGAGTTTCTGACTTGCGGGATCCGGGGATATGGATGACCGCGAACGATTGAAGCATCCTTTTATTTTACTTCCGCCGGCATTCGAAATGTCACGGAAGTGTCATGAATAATACTTCCTAAGTCCGGGAAAAGGGCTTGGATTTCAAGCATTCGCAAGAGTATAGGCGATACTAGTCGTCGTATTTACAGCGGTCCCTTTTGAGGCAAACCCCATGTCAATTTTCACACCCCTTCTCGTCCTCGTTTCCCTAGTCGCCGTCACGTTCGCGCGCGCCGATGAGACGGCGGCGCCTGTCACGCTCGATCCGGTGATTTCCGAAGGGACGGCCGCCGAGGCGCTGAAATTCGATCCGATCGTTCCGGCCTATACGGCGAAAACGAAGAGCCGGACGTCGACGGGAAACATCGGGAAGGAACTCGCGAACGATCTTCCGTTCCATACGAACTCGAATCTGAAACCGGGGAACGAAGTCGGCGTGATCGGCATCGGAAAAGGCGCGGAAGAAACCGACGTGAACCTCCTCGGAATTCCGATTAACCGTCCACAGGGCGGCGGCGCGGATCTCGCGACGTTTCCGCAGTATTTTTGGAGCGGATATTCTTATCAAATCGGACCAAGCTTAGGCGCTTTCGATCCCCGCGGGGTCGGCGGTTCGCTCACCCTTCGCCTCTGGACCCAGGATAATCTCGGTACGGAATCGAATCGCGCGACTTACTTCCAGTCGACGCGCCATCTGAAGCAACTTTCTTACGGCCGTTCGGATAAAAACTACGCCATCCTCGCCGGCATGACGCTCGATTCCGTCGTCGGGCCTGGCCTTTCTTTCAGCGCGGTTCCGTTCGAAACCGGCTCGACGAAAATCACCACCCACCTCATTTTCAGCGATACCAAGACCGAAAATTTCTATTCCGAGCGCTACCCTTCGACGACCGCGAATCAGCGCACGGACCGTCTCATTCCGGTCATCCAGCTCGACCAGAAAATTTCTTCAGCGCTACTGAAGACGAGCTTCTTCTATGACTACGCGTACGTCGACTACGAAGACACCCTCGATCCGAGCGCGAAGCAGATTAAAAAAGTGAACCAGTTCGGGAATGAATCCGCGCTCCTCTTCGGAAATTCGCGGATCGGTTTCGGTGCTCGCAGCGTGAAGTACGAGCGGAATCTCGAGAACTCGGTCGGTACTTTTCCTTCCGAGCAGGTTCTGAACCTCCAGGCCTCGCATGAGTTTAAATTCGCGGAAACCGCGACTTCGACCACTCTTTTCGAACCGACCGCGGGGGGTTACGCCGTCACTCGGAAGGGGTTCTACCCGACGGCTTCCTTTGGTCTCCGCCACGAAAACCGGCTTGAAGACGCTGGAAAATGTGGCGAATTTATTCGGGTCGGTTTCACCGAGCGCTTTCCTTCGCTCCTCGATCGCTACTATGAATTCGTTCAGCCAGCCGGCTCGACGACCCTCCGGGGAATTCCGAATCCGGATCTGAAGCCCGAGAACGTTAGGTCCGTCGAATTCGGCGGCGACTACGCGAAGGGTTCGTATAAGAACCAGCTGACCTTCTTCGTGCGTGACTATAAGCACGCCCGTTATACGCGCACTTTCACCGATCCGAACTCGGCGACGACGACCGATTACCAAATGACGAACGCCGGAAACGCGTGGGTCGCGGGAGCGACGCAGTCCCAGGACTGGAAAGCGTTCTCGATGCTCGACCTCGGCACGCGGGTGACTTACCAGCGTTCGCGGATCGAAGATCTGCGTTCGAGCTTCCCGTACTCGCCGGTTTGGGTCGGAATTCTAAAGGCTGACATCCACGATCCGTCGAACCGTTACGGGCTCGAAATCGTGAACAAGGGAGCGACCGAATTCTTCGCCTACGCCGAGACTTCGACGACTGCGGCGACGCGTCTACCGGGTTACTACTACCTCGATCTTCTCGCGCGCGCAGAGATTTACTCCGGGATTACCGTCGTCGGCGGTGTCGAAAACGTCTTCGACCGACCGATTCAGTATCGGCTTTCTGACCCCGACGAAGGCCGAATTTACTCGATCTCGGCGAACGCGGTTTTTTGACGGTAAGACGTCAGAAATCATCGAATTGACGGCGATTCGCCGGGAGGAGATCCTATTCCATAGGAAGTTCCC
>JBBQMV010000371.1:0-2419 GCA_038329315.1 Bdellovibrionia bacterium
CGTGACCGCCAAACCCGCGTTGGCACGCGCGCACCTCGTGAAAGTCGCGGCCCGTCAGTTCGTCGAAGGAGACGTTCAGCACTGGTGGCATCCGCCGACGGGTCGGGGAGTGCGGACCCATTTCTCAGACGATCTCCTATGGCTCCCTTTCGTTTTGCTCCATTATCTTCGAGTCACCGAAGATCGCTCGGTTCTTGACGAATTTATAACGTTCATCGAAGGCGCGGAACTTCGGCCGGATCAGGAAGACGCCTACTTCGAGCCGCGTACGGCTTCGGCAGACCAGTCGGCGACGCTTTTCGAACACGCTGCACGGACTATCGATCGCAGTCTCGCGGTGGGCGTGCACGGATTACCGATCATCGGAAGCGGTGACTGGAACGACGGAATGAACCGCGTCGGGCACGAGGGAAAAGGCGAGAGCGTCTGGGTCGGGTGGTTTTTGCTCTCGATCATCCCGGAAATGGCGAAAGTCGCCGACGACCGCGGCGAGGCGGAGCGCGCCTCGAAGTGGCGCGAACACGCTGAGCGCCTCAAGGGCGCGATCGAATCGGCCGGATGGGACGGGGCGTGGTATCGCCGCGCGTACTTCGACGACAGTACTCCGCTCGGCTCGCAAGAAAACTTGGAATGCCAAATCGATTCGATCGCCCAAACCTGGGCGGTGCTTTCGAGATCGGGCGATGCAGATCGGGCGCGTGAAGCGATGATTTCCGTCGAAAAGAACCTCGTGAAAAAGGAGGAGGGTTTAGTCCTTCTCTTCACCCCTCCGTTCGATCATACGACGAAGGATCCGGGTTACATTAAAGGCTACGTACCGGGCGTGCGCGAAAATGGCGGCCAATATACCCATGCCGCCGTTTGGTGCGTCTGTGCATTCGCTGAACTCGGAGAAGGCGGCCGCGCCGCCGAAATTTTTTCGATGTTGAATCCGATTCGTCGAACCGCGAGTCGAACGGGCGTTCAGACATACAAGGTCGAGCCTTATGTTATGGCGGCCGACGTCTATGGAGTCGCACCGCATGTCGGTCGTGGGGGTTGGACTTGGTACACGGGATCGTCGGGATGGATGTATCGCTCCGGCGTCGAGTACCTACTCGGGATTCGGAAGCGGGGATCCCACCTCGAAATTAATCCGTGTATTCCGAAGGAATGGCCGGGCTTCTCCGCGGAGTATCGCCACGGGAACGCTACTTACACGATCCAAGTCGAGAATCCAAATCAGGTTAGCCAGGGAGTCAGAGCAGTTTACCTAGACGGTCAGACGCTCGAGGCGAAAGCGATCCCGCTGATCGATGATGGAAAGTCACGGACCATTCGAGTCGTTCTCGGCGGAACCGATTAGTTCGAGTGTCCAATCGCGAAGAGCGCTTGGATAATTTTTCGGGCGGAGAGTCGCGACGCTTCGAGAATTTCGAAGTGATCGAGAACGACGCCGGGGTTTAGTCCCGAACCGAGATTGCTGATGAGCGAGAAGCCCGAGAGGCGCGCGCCGGAGTGGGCGAGTGCAATCGCTTCCCAGACAGTCGACATTCCGACGGTACCGAGACCCCACTGGGCGAAGAGGCGTACTTCGGCCGGAGTTTCGAAGCTCGGCCCGAGGACGCCGAGATAAACTCCTTCCTGCGTTTCGAGTCCGGCACCCGTGAGTTCGCGGCGAACGTTTTCGGTGAATTCGCGGTCCCAGGCCTTCGAGATATCCGGAAACCGGGGACCGACAGGAGATCCCGACGGAGAATTTTTCACGGGCCCGACGAGTGGATTTTGGCCGGTGAAGTTCACGTGATCGCGAATCATCATGATCGATCCGACGGGCCACTCGAGTTTCAAACCGCCGGCGGCGTTTGTCAGGATGAAATCCTTCGTTCCGGCGAACCGTGGAACCATCACGGATAGGGTCGCGTCTTCCGGCGTGAGGCCTTCATATCCGTGGAGGCGTCCGACCTGGAGGCAGAGGACGTTCCCTTTCTTCCGCTCGCGGAAGAATCGGTAAATTCCGGGATGTCCGGGTGCGCTCGCCGAAGAAATCGCCGGTAGATCGCGAAAATGGAGTTCGCCCGCCGACTCCCAGTTTTCGGGAATCCATTCGTCGACGAAAGAGGATCCGATGCCGGAGCCGAGCACCGCATGGGTCGTCGGAATCTCGATGGAGTTCTTCTTGAGGAAGGCTTGAAAGAGTTCTACGGAGCGAATGATTTCGGGGCGAAGGGATGCGTTCACATCATAGGTATGTGCCGGGTAATTCCCGAATTCAAGGCTTTCCCGACTTCCGGCGGTTAAGCCACGCGCTTAAACGAAGCAGAGCCCTTTTTCACGACCTTCTCGACGAACTCGAGGTAGGGTGCGTGGGGTTTGCCGTCCGGATGAGAAGTCCCGCCGAGCGTACGCGCGGTGAGCGGGAAAAAGAGTTTCGGGAAGG
>JBBQMV010000372.1:0-2416 GCA_038329315.1 Bdellovibrionia bacterium
GATCAACCGGTGACGAAGAACGTCGTACGCGATCGTCTTCACGTCTTCCGGCGTGACGAAACCCCGGTGACGAATAAATGCGCTCGCCCGAGCTGCCTTTGCGAGTGCGATGGTCGCCCGTGGAGAGGCGCCGACCGAAATGTAGTTCTTGATGCTTTCGAGTCCATGCTTTTCCGGAAAGCGTGTCGCGAAGACGAGCGACAAGATGTAGTCCTTAATTTTCTCGTCCATGTAGATCTGAGCGCAGAGTTCGCGGGCCTTCAGAATCGTATCCGGATGGCAGATCTTCCGAGCCTTCGAATACGAAACGCCGCTCATCCGATTCAGGATGTTTTTCTCTTCCGTAAGGGTCGGATAGCCGACTTTCACTTTGAATAGGAATCGGTCGAGCTGGGCTTCCGGAAGCGGGTAGGTTCCTTCTTGTTCGATCGGGTTCTGGGTCGCGAGCACGATAAACGGATTGTCGAGCGGATAGGTCGTATCACCGATCGTGACCTGGTGTTCACCCATTGCTTCGAGAAGCGCGCTCTGGACTTTCGCGGGCGCGCGGTTGATTTCGTCCGCAAGAACTAGATTCGCGAAAATTGGGCCCTTTTTAGGCGTAAAATCACCCGTTTTCGGATTGAAGATCATCGTCCCGACGAGGTCGGCTGGCATCAGATCCGGCGTGAACTGAATCCGCGAGAATTGGGCGTGGATAATATCCGCGAGGGTTTTGATCGTCAGCGTCTTCGCGAGACCGGGAAGGCCTTCGAGCAGCACGTGACCGTCGCAGAGGAGAGCCATGATGAGACGTTCAAGAAGAACCCGCTGCCCGACGACGACTTGGGAGGCTTCGGCTAGGACCTCGTCGACGAACTTACTGCGGATCTTAATTTCTTCGGTGAGAGACTGAATATCGGTTGTAGGCATGACGTTCATTTTCAGCCGCCAAGGCCACACCGTCAATCCGTAAGGCAATCTTAATTCGCGACCTCACGGAGTAGCGAATCGAGGAAATCCACGAACGTCGAACTCTGCACCGACTGAAGCAGTCCGTCAGCGATTAAAAGTGATTCATCCGGATGGGACGAAAGTTCAAACGCGTAGCGCCCAGCGCTCTTCCCGCACCAGAGGCCGATCGCGCGACGGACTTCGGAATGCTCCGCCGAGAGGATTAAGTCGAGTGCCGCCGTCGCGTCGGGTTTCGCCGCGTCGCCAACCGATTGACGAACATTTGGCCCCAACCAGCGCTGGGCTTCCTCGAGGACTAAACCACGGAGCGCAGGGTCGCGATCGAGAAGGAGGGTCGCCTCGTGGACCGGAAAACTTCGAATCGCGGTGAAGAGCCGGCTCTCCAAAAAATCCCCAAATCCGGTGAAGGTATCCCGCGACGCCGACGTAGGAAGGCGAAGGGTCGTGAGCCGATCTTCGGAAGTACTTTTTCCGACGGCCACTAAAGCGTCCGCGATCAGAGCATTCGGAAATGCGCCCGTTTCCGGATCGCCCAAGACCGAATCCGCGAAGCGAAGGAGGGCTGGCGAAACCCGGAGGGTGCGATCGACGGCGAGTCCATCGAAAGCTTCGAATGCGAGCGCTCCGAACCGGAACGAAGGAGCACCCGAAGCCGCATCCACCCAGGCATCGAGACCTTCTGGATGGGCGACGACTTTCGCGACAAGACGACCGAGCGCGGGCTCGCGAACCGCGATCTGCAATCCACCGAAGGCATCTTCGAGCGCAAGTCGCTCGGACGCAAACTCGAACGACTGGAGGCCACGACTTACCGAACGGAGACCTCCGAGATCGCCGAAAGTTTGGAAGAATCGGAGCGGGTTCGTGTCGGGTTTTCCCGGATCCCGGTCCGCTGCCGGCGCGGACGAATAAACCGCCCAAAAAAGATCGCGAAGCAGACGCATCCCGTCCGAATGGGCCGTACCGCTTCCCGGAAGATTATCGCGAATGACCGAGAGGGTTTGTTTTAAATTAAACGCTTTAGCCTTCACGGAGAAGGGAATCAGTAAGTCGGGAGCGCTCTTCCACGGATCTTCGAACGCGATTTTCGCGATCTCGCCGTCTTTCACTACACAACTCGGAACAGAAGGAATTCCACCGAATTTTTCGAACGCCTTCAGGAAAGTCATCACTTCGCCGTAGGCATCGGCCAAGGTCGGCGGCGTTTTACGGCCGGTGTACTTTTCTTGAATTTCGCGCGGCCACCGGGCACGCGGTTCGTCGCCCCAGGCTTCCGCGAACTTTCCGATGAACTTCAAACCGTAATTCCCGTTCAGGAGGTACGTGAAATTCGAGTTCACGAGAATCGACTCGAGACGGTCGAGCGAGGTCATCCAGCGAACGCGGAGCTGCTTCGACTCTGGATCCATGACCGCGACGAGCTCGGGATCGGCCGCACGGTCGGCGAACCATTTCGCCACCA
>JBBQMV010000373.1:0-2411 GCA_038329315.1 Bdellovibrionia bacterium
CCGACCTCCTTCCGGCGGAGCAGGAACAACTTTGGAAATCTCACGAAAATGAACTCGGTCGACTCCGTTCCGAAGTCGAAGCGCTTCTCGAAGCCGCACGCTGGGATGCGAAGGCGGTTCGTTCGAAACGCATCGAGATCGATCTCGAGAAGTGGCTGAACGAGCATTTTATCCCGTGGCGCGACGTACTCGGAACGGGTGCGACACTCATCCGTACCGGCGATTCGCTCCCTTCAAAAATTCTCGCCGATCCTAAAATGCTTGAAATCGTTTGTACAAACCTTGTCGAGAACGCGAAAAAGTTCGCACGGGGGAAGCCTAAGCTCACGCTCCGTACGGAATACGTCGGATCGAAGTGGCGGATCGCTTTTCAAGACGAGGGCCTCGGCTTCGATTCCTCGGAAGCGAATAAAATATTTAAGCGTTTCTACCGTGCGAAACACTCGGCCCCCTACTCGATCGCGGGCACCGGACTCGGTCTATACCTCGCGCGCGCCGCAGGAAAACGGATGGGCATTACGATCACGGGATCGAGTGCCGGCCCCGAAAAGGGCGCGACCTTCGCACTTTCTGGAAAGGCCTCCGGATGACCACGCTTCCAGTCGCCGTCGCTCCGTTCGATCACGTGCTTCTGGTCGAAGACGAAACGTCCCTCGCCGAAACGTTAAAAATCGCGCTCTCCCGGTTGAAAATCGGGGAAGTTCGCCATGCGACCACTCTCGGACAAGCGCGCGACTTTCTCGCGCAAACGGCATCAGATCTTTTGATCCTCGATCGGAACCTCCCCGATGGCGACGGCCTCGAGCTTTGTACCGAACTTCGCGCGAACGGTTTTCGTGGATCCATCCTTTGCCTAACTGCCATGGGTGAGCCGGATGACCGAATCACCGGTCTCGATTCGGGCGCCGACGATTACCTTTCGAAGCCGTTTCACTGGGAAGAATTCGCGGCGCGGATTCGGGCGCTTTCCCGCAGGAAAGATTTGGGCGCCGTAGCGGCCGCTGGAAAACCTGCCGCGCTTTGGCAGCTCGATGCGACTCGGCTTAAAATTCTCGGCCCGAAGGGTTGGATCGAACTCACTCCGCTCGAGTATAAACTAGCGACGCATTTGATCCAGGCCTCAGGCGCCATCGTCAGCCGCGAAGAACTCTTGAAAGAGGTCTGGGGATTCCGCTTCTTACCGAAAACACGTACAACCGACTACTTTCTCGGACGCCTTCGGAAGTATTTCGAAGTAAACCCGGACGAACCTCGCCATTTTCTTACGGTTCGCGGCGCGGGTTATCGGTTCAGCGCGGAATCCGGGTCAGGTCCGCAGGGTTAAACTTTTCGTGCATGAGTACCGCGCCCCAGTGGAGGTGCGGTCCGCTCGCCCGACCGGTCATGCCGGAAAGCCCGATGACTTGGCCCTTCGCCACGCGGTCGCCGGTTTTTACATCGAGTCGGCTCATGTGTCCGTAGATCGTAAAGAGCCCGTAACCGTGGTCGAGGATAACGGTGTTTCCCGTGAAGTAGAGATCTTTCGCCATCGCGACTTTCGCGCCTTCGGGAGCGTGGATCGGAAGCGGGGTACGTGCACGGAGGTCGAGTCCCTGGTGAAAGCTCGCCATCTTTCCGTTGAAGAGGCGTTTATTTCCGAAGCGCGAGGTCACTTCGCTCTCAATCGGTAGCGAGAAGGTGCCGGACCAGTACCGTTCCTTATCGATTTTCTTGTAGAGTTTAGAGATTTCTTTCACTTCGCGCATAATCCGCTTCATGACTTTCTTAGGCGGGTTCACTTTCTTCTCGTCTACGGTCAGTTTCTCAGATGGATAGTCCCCATCGATGACTTCGATCGGAATATCGACTTTACCCGCGATCTTGTCTTTGACCCACGCGAGTTCGATCTTCGACTGGCGGGGCTTCGAATTGAACGGCATTACGACGAGCGAAGCGAGATCTTTAGCTGGACCGGACGGGAAAACCGGAAAGTCTTTTCCTTCGAAGGTGACTTTCACGTCCGCAATATCGATTTCCATGAGCGGGTGGAGGCTGATCTCCACGATCGATCCGTCAGGAACTTTATTCGCGGATAACGTGACGTCGAACGCGGGTGCGGCGGCCTTGTCGGAAGACTTCGCTTGGAATGTTTCTGGCGGCTTTACGGGTGCGGCCTTCGTCGCTTCGCTCAGTTTCGGACTGCTCTGACAGGAAAGAGCACAAAACGAAGTGAGAAACGCGACCAGGAGAGACTTAGGTAAACCGAGCTTTTGATTCGCCATCCGTGAAGACCACCGAAAAACTCTCGCCGGGTTTTGCATCCGATCGCTTCCGAAGAACATTTCCCTGTTCGTTCCGGGCGATCGCGTATCCTCGTTCGAGGACTTTAAGGGGCGAGAGTGCTTCCAGTTTACCGGTCAGCTGCCCGAAAG
>JBBQMV010000374.1:0-2371 GCA_038329315.1 Bdellovibrionia bacterium
GAGGTTTGCGCAGATGAATTCGCAGCGCTCCAACTTGAAAACCAGTGGATCCGCGAACATCGACCGAAATGGAACGTCGCGGGCGCCTTTTTCTTTCTCTACCCGATGATCGGCGTCGCGATCGAAGGGGGTGTGCTGAACCTCGTCTACACGACTCTACCCGAAGCCTTTCCGGGGTATCGCTTTCACGGCGCGTTTCGCTCGCGTGAACGCACCCGCGACGCGTTCTTCGCGTTGATCGAACTTCTCAAGCTCATCGGGCACCCGATGCCGAGGACGAAGCGCGGGAAGGTTCCTGCCCTGCCGCGGGGAAGTACTTATGATTTCGGATTCCGCCAGATTCCGCCGGACTGGTCCGCGCGGCTCGATGCTTTTTTCCGCGGCGACGATTTCGCGGCGGTCGAGGAACTTGCGGTTTTGTTGCTCGATCGACCGACGGCGGTCGCGCATCGCCTCGAAACCCAGGAGCGGCTTCGCGGATTGCGGCTGTTCTGGCGGCATGAAGTTCTGACCCTGAAAAAGGCGCGCGAGCGAACGAATTCGACGAGTTATCCCGTCGCCCAGCGTGACCGCGACGGTTTATTCATCGCACTTCGCGGGGCGGAGTTCCGACTCGAAGCGGTCTAAGCCGCTTAGAGGCAGATTTTATCGGGCATTTCCTGGGAATCGATCGTCGAGCAAGCGCTGTCGTCGTTGCATTCTGTCGACGTGAACGCTTTCGAGAATGTGCGCCCCATGATGAGCGCTTGATCCATTTCGAGAGTCGAATTCGGCACGACGACCGTACCCGTGAGGGTCATGAAGTCGACGGTAAGCGTTCCGCCTGGCTGTGAGAGTGTCCAGATCGTTTCGGCTGGAGCCTTTAATTCGAGGTCCTGGAGCGTGATCGTCGACGCGTCGATCACGACGACAGCGGTTGCGTGTTTCGGCACGTTGATCTCGACCTTCGCGCCCTTCGCTAGCTGATTCGCGGTGATCGTGAACCGATTTATGAATGGCGCCGTACCGGTGCGGGTGAGACGACAGTCTTTTGTCGAAGGGCAGCTCGACGCCACCGTTCCGTTTTCTGGAAGCGCGAGGAGCTTGGCTTGAATCTTTCCGATTTGCGCATTCGTGGCAGCGTAATCGATCGGACGCGTTTTCTTCGTTACGCCGGCGATGTCGACGGACTCGTGGTATTTAATCGAAGTTCCGTAAGCAAGGCCGCCGTTCGTGAGCGTCGTGTAAATGAGGTCGACTTGTTCGGCGACGACGTCGTAGCGACCGAAGTCGCGGCCGAGTCCGTAACCGATCTCGACGCCGCCGAGACCGAGGAGAGGCGAGACGACACCGTGGGAGATGTTCATCCCTTGGACTTTCGCCTGGTCGGCGGAATAGAGTCCGATCGCAGTGAATCCCTTGAGCGCCGAAGGATCGCAAACGGCGACCGGCGACGGAGTCGGGGATGGGGCGTGGGAAGGAATCGGTGAAGGCTTCGGCGAGGGCTTGTGCGACGGGGTTGGCTTCGGAGTGTTTGTGGGGTTTGGATTCGGTGGGTTGGGGTCGGTCGGATTCGGCTCGGTTTGGGGCTGGCTGGCCTGGTCCGGGAAATCCATCCCTTTAGAACAGCCTGCGAGCGCAGCGACTCCGAGCAGTGCGACGATAAGTCTATAACGAGATTGAATTTTTTCCATTGATAGCCCCTTTTGCCCGAGACACGGACGCACCGTGTTTTAGCGCAAATGAGGGGTGCCTGCAAGAAAGATAATGCACTGTGTCGTTCATTTTCCGTTCATGGTACTCCGGTAGTGTGCCCCACGGAGTAAATAGCCAATGTTTAAAGTCGCCGTCTCCATTCTTCCTCTCGTGATTTCCGCAGCGTCGTCCGCCGCCGACCGCGCGCCCCTCATTATTAGTGACGTCGACGATACGGTTAAGCTCGCGGACGTTCCGCACCTCGCGCCGGCTGCAGTTAAGGGTGTTTTCGGAGAGGCGGTATTTCCGGGAATGTCCGAGCTCTACGGAAGCATGGCGCGCGATCCCGATTCGATGATTTTTTTAAGCGGTGGTCCGACTCTCCTCGAGCGCCACGTGAAAGACGAACTCGACGACGCCGCGTTTCCTCCGTACCGGCTTTTCCTGCGAAATATTCTAAAAAAAGGAAATACCACTCCCGTCCACAAGCGCGCGCGTCTCGAAGAACTTCGCGCCGCGAATCCGGAGACGCCGTTCATCTTGATTGGCGACGATGGCGAAAAGGATCCAGAGATACTCTCTGGTTTCGCAACCGCCCATCCGGGTAAGGCGATCGTCTACATTCATCGCATAATTGCCCGCGCGATTCCAGCGGGGGTAACATCGTACAATACGGCATTCTAAATCCCGCTGACCG
>JBBQMV010000375.1:0-2343 GCA_038329315.1 Bdellovibrionia bacterium
CCCACGCCATGAAGAATAGTACGATCGTGCTTCGGGCGACCGGCAGCGGTGCGGTCGTCGGACTCGCGGCCGGCCTTGTTTCGTATCCGTTCGCGAAAAGCACGGGCACCATCATCGCGGGAGCCGTCGTCGGCGCCCTCCTCGGGACGGTTTATGGGGTTTACCTCGTCGACCGGAGGGACGAAATGTATCGAGCGGCCGAACTCAGGCCTGGCGGTCCGCTTGACCAAATCGAGCTGATGAACGAAACCCGGAACGCGGTTCTTCGGCGTGGCAAGCGGGTAGGCGCCGAATTCGCGCTTCCCGTTTCCGTTCTCGAATTCTAGTCGCTCGCGGGTCTAAGAACGGTGCGACAGGCATCGCCGAAGACGCGGCGAACTTTCCCGAAGCCCTTTTCGATCGGTTCGAAAATCGCGTCGACGAACTCAGCGGTTTTTTTGGGGTAACGGCCCACGGCGGCGGACAACCCGAGGTAGGCGATGACCATTCCGATCGTGCTCGCGCGGACTTGGAGCACGGCGAGATCGAAGATAATATGGAAGGTCCCGGCACCTTCGAACATGAACCAAGGGGTAAGGAGAAAGTAACTCGCGAGGTAAACGCGCGCGAAACGAACCGGGTCTTCGAGAAAGGCACGATCTCGCATCGACGAGAAAAGGGCATCGAGCGCGCCGGTACCGAGCGCGAAGGTGAGGATCTGGGCTTGGCCCATCCAGGAGTCAATCGGCGCGGCGCCGTTCGGTGTGCCTCCGACCCAGCGGAGAAGTTCGATCAGAATGAGGTTGTAACCCTGACGGCGCCAGAAGAGGGTTTTGCCGCGAATCGCGGCGCCGGGAATTTTCAGATTGAGGCCGAGGATTTTGCTCGTAGGCCGCGCAAACGTAGCGCCGAGCCCGATCACCGCGAGATTAACGACCCCGATCGAAGCTGCGCGGAGCGGGTCGACGCCGGCCGACATGAAGGTCATGAACGTCGTGACGCCGCGGAACCCACCGGTGATGACTCCGGTTTGGATTTCAGAGCCAACCGGACGGATCATCGCTTTTCGAAGTTCGGCGCCGAAGGTCGCCTTTCCTGGAATTTTCTCGAGCCTTTTCGCCGCGAACTCGATCGCCTGGGTGTCTGCGTGGGCGAGTGCGGGCGGTACCGGGATCGCGCCGATCTGAATTCGATCGATTCGTTTTCCGTAACGAGGACGAAGTTT
Source organism: Bdellovibrionia bacterium (assembly GCA_038329315.1). Lineage (GTDB taxonomy): Bacteria > Bdellovibrionota > UBA1018 > UBA1018 > UBA1018 > JACMQW01. Next base: position 1,205 of record JBBQMV010000375.1, read on the forward strand.
TTTCTGAAGGGTGCGAAGCCGCTGAACGATTTGCTCACCCTTCGCGTTCCCGGCCGGCGTGTCTTCGACGAAGACGTCGAGAAAATGGGGCTCGACCGAATTGTCCGGAAGCGCTTCGACGATGTTTGCGAATACCTCCGTTTCGGATTCGAGCTTTTCGTCGTTCGGTGCGAAGGCGTAATGAAATTTCGCCGGTTCGTTCGCAGTTCCGGTTTCGTTCGGAAGTTGGAGGGTGAGTTCGCCGGCGTTCGGCGTAGAAACACCTTCGGCTCCGGCGTTAAGCGCGGAGCCGAAGAGGAGAAATACGAGAAGGGGGAGAAAGGAAACGCGCATTTGTCGAGTTAGAGCGGAAAGGCTCGATTACTGTTCCATGAGCGGCTTGGCTGGCGGAGCGTTCTCGACATCGGAGAATTCGAAAGTGTGCTCGTCGTCGTACGCGCGCATGACTTTTTTGAATTCGCTCGAAGCCTTTAAGATGCGGGCTTTTTGGTCGGTATTGGTGCCGAATTCTTTCAGGGTCTGAATGAACTGGGTGATGCCGCTCGAACCGACAAATTCGAGATTTTCCATATCGAAGATCACCTTCGTAGGCGTCGAATCGGTGTTCTTCGCGGTGGCGATCTTTTTCAAGTTTTCTTTGAATGGCTCCTGCGTTTCGTAATCGAGTTTTCCGTCGACCGCGACGACGATGGTGTCACCGATTTTCTTGATTTGAGCTTTCATGATTTCTTTTCTCCCTCGTTCAATGGACCTAAAACGATTATGATCCAAGGGGATGGCAGCTAAAAAGAGGCAAGAATTGCCGAAAAATCCGGGCTCGGGCGGGGTGGGAGTCCTTTACGTCGTCGCGACCCCGATCGGGAATTTGGAAGACCTCACCCCGCGCGCGCGGCGCATCTTCGGGGAGGTCGACGGGGTCCTTTGCGAGGACACGCGGATGACCGCGAAGCTCCTCAACGCCGCGACCGTCGAGCGGGCGGACGGAGGGAGTTTCGAAGGCCGCCTGGCGCGGCTGGATCATCATGCCAGCGACGGGCGTCTCGGTGCGGTCGTGGACCGCCTTTTGGCTGGCGAAAATTTGGCGCTCGTTTCGGATGCCGGAACTCCCGCGATCAGCGATCCGGGTGCGGAGCTGGTCG
>JBBQMV010000376.1:0-2334 GCA_038329315.1 Bdellovibrionia bacterium
ATTACCGTGCGAATAACGAAGCGATGCGGGACGGAGATCTTCTCCTGGTCGACGCCGGTGCCGAATTTAATTATTACACTTCGGACATCACGCGAACCTATCCGATCGGAAAGACGTTCTCGAAGCCCCAAGCCGCGATCTACGATCTCGTGCTGAAGGCGCAGCTGGAATGTATCGCGATGGCGAAACCGGGCGCGACCCAGGCCGCGATTCACCGTCACGCTTCCGAAGTGCTCGTCGAAGGCGCGCTTTCACTGGGTCTCCTGAAGGGCAAGGTCGACGAAATCATCACCTCCGGCCAAGTGAAGCGCTTCTACCCGCACGGAACCGGCCACTACCTCGGTATGGATGTGCACGATATCGGCCTCTATCAAACGAACGCGGAGCCTCGGAAACTCGAAGCCGGAATGATGTTCACCATCGAGCCAGGTTTCTATATCCAGCCCGACGATATGGATGCTCCGGCCGAATACCGCGGCATCGGGATTCGGATCGAAGACGATATTCTGGTTACCACGAACGGGTGTGACGTCATGACGGCCGGAGTGCCGAAGACGCGTGCCGAAATCGAAGCGCTGAAGTGAGTGCGGATAGAGCGCACTGCCGCCATCGAATTTTTAAGGCTTAGTCGGCGGTATCGATTTCGACTTGGACGGGCGCCGTCGCCGATGGTGAAAGTGGCGCTTTAGTGGCCGGCTTTTCCACCGGCGCTACGTCAGGTGGAGTAACGCTCTTTTCGACGGGTTTCTCGATTGGTTTCACGATCGGCTTCGAAGTTGGAGTAGGGCTTGGCGCTACGAGTTTTACGACAGGCGTCGGACTCGGAGTCGGCTTTGCCTCGGGTGTCTCTTCTTTCGCCGGACATTTCCGTACAGTTTCGCCCTTCGGACTCTCCACGACGAAGCGAATGAGACGTCCTTGATTCGTAAGGCCCAGGACGCCGGTGAAGACGGGGGCGTCCGGTTTGTCGTTCGAGCGATATTCGACAAGGTATTTCTGCGGACCGACCACACGCGCCTTTACGAACCGCGGCGCCTTTTGATCGATGTGAATCACGCCGTCCTCGAAACGGAGTACCTTTGCGAAGGCCGAACCCTGGAGTTCGGCGAGGCACACGTCCGCCTCGTCCGCCCGGGCCGACGGGAGCGTCAGGGCGACTAGGCCGGCTAGAACTCCAAAGTGGCGGATATTTTTAAGGTTCTCCATGCCTCTAATTCGGTATTTCAATCCGCCGGCTTGAGGGTTATAACGCAGCGCAAGTGAAGTTAGGTCCATTCGAGATTGATCATCCCTTTATTCTGGCCCCGATGGCCGGGATTACGAACTCTCCGTTTCGTCGTCTGATGAAGCGGATGAACTCGTCCATCGTGATCTCCGAACTCGTCTCGTCGACGGGCATGGAATACATGGGCCAGAAGTCGCTCGACCTGCTGAAGTTCCACGAAGAGGAACGCACGGTCGGTCTCCAGATTTTCGGCGACGATCGCGAGCACCTCGTGAAGGCGAGCCAATTCATCGAGCGCCTCGGCGCCGACTTCGTCGACCTGAATATGGGATGCCCGGTTCCGAAAGTCGTAAAGCGGGGCGGGGGGGCCGCGATGTGCCGCGACCTTCCGGAACTCTCGAAGACGTTACGCGCGATGGTCGACGCGGTGAAAATTCCGATCACGATCAAGATCCGCACCGGTTGGGATTCGGAAACTCGAAACGCCGTCGAAGTCGCGCGCGTCGCCGCGGATGCCGGCGTAGCGTGGGTCGCGATTCATGGCCGTACCCGGGCCCAAGCCTACACCGGCGAAGCGGATTGGGACTTCATCGGAAACGTGAAAGCGAAATCCTCGATTCCGATCATCGGAAACGGCGACCTCACGACGCCGGAAAAAGCCGTCGAACGGTATAAGACCTACGGGGTCGACGCCGTTCTGATCGGCCGTGGTGCTCTACGAAATCCTTTCATCTTCGACCAGTCGGCGCGGAAACTCCGCGGCGAAGAATTCGCGGTTCCGGTCGCGTCCGACTACGTAAACATGATTAACATCCAGCGCGGACTACTCGAAGAATCGTTTCCGACGGCGAAGGGCGTAACCGTTCATGCGCGAAAGTTCCTCGCCTGGTACTCCGCCGGATTTCCGGGCTCCGCCGATTTCCGGAAGAAAGTCTTCTCGATCGAATCGGGCGACGAACTTTGGGGCGAAGCACGTGACTTCTTCGAAATGAGCGTCGCGAAGCGTGACTTCCATTACCTTCAGGAAGACTTCCTCATGGGCGGCCACGGCTAGCCAAGACGGAACGTCTGGCCGGCGACTCGAATCGAGTAGCCATCTTTCTCTGAAA
>JBBQMV010000377.1:0-2329 GCA_038329315.1 Bdellovibrionia bacterium
ATCGTCTTCAATGATCGCGTATTCTGCGAGCTGGGCTTCCAGCTGCTTTACTCGCTCCTGAAGCGGAGCTGCGCGATCGGGCCCGCCCCTATCGGCCGGTTTGTCGTCGCCGTCGGTTTTCGCGTTCGCAAGCTCTTCTTCGAGCTTCATCTTTTCGTTCAAGACGGTGTCGAGTGCGGTCGCTTGGTCCGAGAGTTTCTTTTCGAGTTCTTTCAGTTTTTCCGCGAGCCTCGGATCTTGGACGAGCTGGGTCGTCGCGACCGGTGCGCCCGCGAGCATCGCGCCCGTGCCGGCAGACGGAACGTTCGGCATGTCGGCTTGGAACTGGAGATTCGCCATCAAGCGAGCTGAGGACTCGCCCTTGCCGAGAAGGCCGAAAAGCTGAGTACGGATTTCTTCCGCGTCGCCCATGAGCTGGGCGAGATAAACCTTCATCACGTTCGAGGGCACTTCTCTACCCGCGACTCCGTATTTCCGTTTCCGGATGAGGTAGAAGATCGCGTAGCCGAAAACTCCAAGGAAGAGCGCGAGCGCTTCGAAGAGGAGCGCTTCATGCGTGAACTTCGAAAAGAGATAGACCCATGCGTCCATAAAGTTATTACCGGGTCTTCATGACCCGATGCCTCTATAGAAAAGTGTAAGGAACTCGCAAGCCTTCGTCAAACCCGGGCTGCTGGTTGAGTGTGAGCGAGCCGGTTAGTCGAGTGTGAGCGAGCCGGTTAGTCGAGATTCCATCGCTCCCGTAGTTTTTCCTCGGGAGTCTGGATCGCTTCGAGAAGATGCGTATGAAGTGCGCCATTGCTGGCTAAAATCGCGGGCGACTCGAGAACCTCCTCATTACCGTGAAAATCCGTCACTTTTCCACCGGCTTCGCGGACGAGTAAAAGTCCGGCGGCAATGTCCCACGGCGAAAGTCGACGTTCCCAAAAACCGTCAAAAACTCCGCGCGCGGTGTAAGCGAGGTCGAGCGCCGCACTTCCGGGACGCCGAATCGCGCGGGCAACGCTCGAGAGTTCTTCGAACGCGACCATCTCGGTGTGGAGCAGGTCCGTTTTCCGATATGTAAATCCGGTCGAGAGGAGGGCGTCGTTCATCACTTCAGTGCGCGAAACGCGGAGCGGTTTCCCATTCAGCTTCGCGCCGCCGCCGAGCGTGGCGGTATAGGTCTCGCGCAAGATCGGATGCTCGATCACACCCGCAATAATTTTTCCGTCCCATTCGGCTGCGATCGAAACGCAGAACATCGGGAATGCGTGGACGAAGTTCGTCGTCCCGTCGAGTGGATCGATGATCCAGCGCCCGCGTGGCTGAATCGTGCTCGGGGCAGTTTCTGAAGAAGTGCCGTGAACGATCGTCGTTCCTTCTTCGGTGAGGAATCCGAAGTCGGGGCGGAGTTTACGGAGTGCTTTCACGCATGCGCGCTCGCTCTCGAGATCGGCGGTCGTGACGAGGCCGGCACCCGGTTTTTCGGAAACTTTCAAACCGGCCTTCACGGCGTTCGTCGAATAGTACTTCCGGAGAATCGCGCCGCACGTCCGACCGGCGATGACCATGCCTGCGAGAAGCTTTTTCGCATCGGGTTCGCCGAGTGCCTTTTTAGCTGTGGCTTTGCGTACCGGTTTTTTCTTCATACGGTGGCGGCCTTCGCGAGGCGATCCACCCGGGCGAGGGAATCGGCGTGAAAGAGTTCCTTCAGCTTGCGCGTAATCTTTCCAGGCTTCCCGTTCGCGATTTTATGGTCGTCGATTTGGACGACGGGCGCGACTTCCTTGATCGTCGAAGTCATAAAAACTTCGTCGGCTTCGTAGAGGCGCGCTTTTGGATAGAGAACTTCGCGGACTTCGTAACCGGCCTCGCGAGCGAGGGCGATGGTTTGTTTTCGGGTGATGCCGTCGAGGATCCCGCTCGAAAATGGTGACGTGACGATGATTCCGCGGCGCACATAGAAGAGGTTGAACGTCGTTCCTTCGGTGAGAAACCCATCGGCGTCACAAAGAAGCGCGTCGTGGAATCCTTTCGCCGTCCCTTCGAGGTAGGCGAGCAGCGAGTTCATGTAGTTTCCGGTTTTCGCCGCGGGATCTTGCGCGCGTTTGTCGTTCCGGATTCGATCGACGATGGCGTAGCGGTAGCCGGCTTCCCATTGTTCGGCCGTCGGAGGATTCAGGGGTTGTACGATGATCGCGTAGGTCGTCGGCGTGAAGATGGCATCAACGCCGAATCCGATTTTACCCGTACCGCGCGAAACGATGATGCGGCAATACGCCTCGACGTCCCGCATCCCGGGCAGGGCTTGGAACGTCCGAAGCGTTTTTTCGCATTCCTCGCGGTA
>JBBQMV010000378.1:0-2323 GCA_038329315.1 Bdellovibrionia bacterium
GGCGAAGTTATCACGAGCTTTCCAGTACCACTCGTAGTCGGTCGAAACCGAAAACATCGAGCTGACTGCGTACTTCGCGCCGAGGTTCGTCCAGAATTTCGCGCCGTACTTCGTGGTGACGTTTTCTTCGGTCGACGGGCCGGGAAGGAAGTCGTCCTGGTTATTGCGGACGCGCATGATTTTCTTACCCGGAAGTTGGTAGGTATAGTGGTCGCCGTGCGAGAACGTCCATTTTCCGCGGTTTCCGGAGGGAAGATAATTGATAATATGGGCGGCCTGGAAATCCCAGGTGCCGGTTCCGTTGTCGACTTCGACGAGCGAACCGGCCGGATGGGTTTTTCCCGTCGGCGCGGAGATCAGCATTTCCCCGGAGTTGATCCAGTATTCGCGCGGCGTTTTCAGATAGTTATACCGCGAGCCGAAAGAGACGTCGCCGATTCCGGTTTGGTCGCTCGAGCCGAAGCGCTGGTAGCCGTTATTTACGAGCGCCATTTGCTGGAGCGTTTCGATTCCGTACGAGTCGAGGGTTTGAAGGCCTTGAGAAATCGGCTGGAAGGCGGCGCCCATTTGCGCGAATGCCTTTTGGTAATCTTGGACGGTATTATTCACCTTACTGATGTTTGCGCCGGCGCGAACGGAAGTCGTGACGATCGGAATCATGAAACCGACGGAGAGGCGGTCGGTGAGACCGGTCATGTATTGGAACGCGCTTTGGGTTTGGGTCGCTTCGACGTCGACGCCGAGGAACCCCTTCGTGAGTGCGTCGCCCAGAAGCGGTTTCGACGGATCCGTCGCGGTGATCGGCCCGGCCTTCGTGCCGGACTTCGAGGCGTCGTAGCGGAGGCCGGTGTCATTCAAGAGCTGGATGAGGTTCGAGAACTCCGGGCTGATCGAGGCCGCGAAGCCGCCGATCTTTTGTGCGTCGAGATTCACATTATAAGGTTTCGTGATGTCTTCGGCGACGCCGGCATCGTTATATTGCTGAGTGATCCCGTCGCTTTTGGCGTACGTGAAAGAGAAGCGTGACCGGCCCTTCGGAAGGGTGCGGGCGTCCTCGGCCCTGGCGTTCGCCGCCCCGCCCACGGCGGCTACGAGCGCGCAGAAGAGCCCCAGGTGAGACACGGATAGGATCTGGTTCTGAGTGCGTTTCAACTGGCGTCCCCGCATGCGCATTTTATCCCCGCCCAAAGGTCCGTATTCCCTTGGAAGTTCATCAAGTTGTGGTGATTTCAGACGCCGAGAACCGGCAATCCGGAAGTCATTCCGTGAGGGTGCTTATACCGAAAATGACACGGCGAGTCGAGTTAGAAATTGATCTGCAAATTAAATTATTGCGATGCGTCATTTCGCTTCATCCGTGCCGGCGTTCCGTGGTAAAAACTGCGACGGGAAAAACGACATGAAAAAACTATTTTGGTTAGTCTCCATCGCGATCGTTCTCAGCACTTCGGCCTTCGCTGATTCCGAAACCGCGACGTCGCCGCCGGTGAAAGCTTCGGACGCGCGCCTTCAACTCGTCACGATGGCCGAAACCGGTTCGACGACCGCAACCGCTGCGCAAGTCCGCGCACTCGTCGAATCCTACCGAATCGATCAGAATGCGGGCTTCATGCCGCTTCGCCTCGCGCCGTATCCGCGCTTTCTGATTAACGCTCAGCTCAGTGAAATTTATCCGGTGCTTTATCAGCAGCAGCTCGATGCATTTCTAAATCAGATTCCGCTCGAGCTTCTTTACGACGCCGTTCTCGACATGGTCGCGAACGATAACGTCGATCCGTCCTTGAAAGACGCCCTCAAGGGTCTCGATCGGCACATGGCCCGCCGGGCGATCAAAGGGAAGGGCGACAATTGCAAGCTCGATCCATCCGAAAAACTCGAACACGTGAGCAATGCGAATCTTCTTCTCCTGAAACTCGACAAGGTGAATACGATTCCGGACTGCACCTACCGTAAGCGCCTCTACAACGCCGCGAAGGAAGCGCTCATCACGGCTCGGAAAGATCCGAAGACGATCGCGAGCGTGAAGGAAAAGGCACTCACGGTCGATCCTAAAACGGGCGAAGGTCCGTTCCAAACCGAATTTCGGGCGGGGTTTCTCACCCAAATCGACGCGACGATCAACACGTTCGGCGATCTCGTGCAGAAAAAATTCGGTGCGGGCACCGAAACGCATCCGATTTGGACCGACCTGGGTTCCGTGATCGAAGCCGACGCGGCGATGTCTGTAAAAGACGGTCACCGCACCATCCAGGTGAAGTCGTTTTCCCAAGGCATTCTTGCCGATCTCTATGCGGCGAACGTCCTGATCAAATCGAAGCTTCCC
>JBBQMV010000379.1:0-2296 GCA_038329315.1 Bdellovibrionia bacterium
CGGTCAAGCGCCCCGAATTCCTCATCGTACTTCGCCCGGCGCATCACGTTGGCGGCGGCATCGAGCGCGATCGTAAGCACTTTTTCCTTATGAATGACCCGGAGGCCCGAAGGAGAAACGAGGGGCAGAAAGTCTCGAAACGCTGCCGGTACGAGCCGCGCCGCGATGGCTTCAGTAAAACTCATCCCTTTAGTACGGCCGTGGGTTCGGAGAGGTTACGTTTTTAGTGAATAAAGACGAACTTACTCGCAGGTTTTTCCGCCGTCGCTCGAGAGGTGGTTCGTCGCCATAAAGTCCGCGATCGACCCGACATCCTTCGAGGTTTCGGTCTTATCGCTATCGTGCGGATTCGCCGGATCGATCCAGCCGACGCGGTGACCGTTCTTATAGTGAACGAATGCGACGAAGGACTGGTACGGTTTTCCGCGAATGTGAAAGCAAGGGTTCAGGGCGAGCTGGTCAATAACGCCGATCACGGATTCTTTCCCATCGGCAGTGTAAATTACGAGGTTGGTCGATGGATTCGCTTCGAGAACGAGGTGCGAAAGCGAATGCTCGGCGTTTTCGCCGGGAGCGGGCAAGTAGGTCCAGTACTGGTATCTTCCGGCCGAATCCTTGACGACTCCGCCGCCCATCCACTCCGTCTTCGAAGGGCCGGTGACGCAAAACGGGCTATAATGATATCCCGGTGGGTAGGCGTCGGATTTGTCGACTCCGTAAAGAGATCCATCCTGGACATAAATCGCTGCGAACCGCGAAGCCGGATTCGTGATGATCTTGAAATCGGAAACCGAGCTTGCGATCGTGCATTGGTCCTTGTCGTTTCCGTTCGTATAATGCCGGGTAAGGCGATTCCCCATGTTCGGATTCAGACCGTTCGCTTTGGTGATGTAGTAATAGTCGCTGGTATCGTCGGGGCGTCCGCTCAGTAACTTCTTCGGTTGTTCGGATTTCGTAGCCGTCCCATCGTTCACGTACGCGTAATCGACTTGTTCGATACCGCGGACATCGACGTCGGCGATCGTACGTTTTACTAAGGTCGTGGGAGTCGCGCACGCAGTGGTGGCAATGGCGACGAAGGGAAGCGAGAGCAACGATTTACGAATGAGCATTTTAGATCCTCTATGACGGGATTCAACTGAAAAACGGTGAGATGCGATTGCGGGTAAATGCTTATCGGTCAGGTGTTCTGAAAATCGACAGACGTTTAAAATTGGGATTTGATTTCGGGGCCTGTGTCGAGTGTGACCCTCGCAATATTTTGACAATATCACAGTAAATTCAAGGCATTTTGCTCAGGTACCGATCCGTTTTGTAGGTCGAGGCTAAGCTCGTGGGAATGATTCTCGTGGGCACGACCGAGGTGGATTCATGTCGAAACTAATTTTCGCTCTGGCGACTTCGGTCGCCATTGCCGGCAGTGCGCTCGGGGACGAGTTCTCCGAACAGCGCGCAGCGATCGGAAAAACGAACGGAATTACTTATCAGCTCGCACCGCTCGATCCGAGTCCGGCGGCGTCTTCGACACCTTCCACCGGCTCGAGTGTCTCGCCGGATGATCCTTCGAGGGGCGATACCGCGGGGCTTTACGCGGCGTTAAGCGCGATGCTTTTCGGAAAGGACCGCTCGATCCTCGAAGCCCAAGCCGGGATGACTGACTTACTCGAAGGCGAATCCGACTTTTACTGGGGTGGCTTCAAGGTTTGGAGTTCTAAACCAGAGTGGAAAGACGGCGCCTTTCAAATCGCTGCGGGCCTCCCGACCGTTACGATGCGTGCTCCGCTTGTTCGGCTTCCCGTCGGACCGGTGACGATCGCGGTCGACGCGGGTATCGCGGCGGAAGCGAACGTCACCGCGAAGATCGCGCCCCTCATTTCGATTCCGATTCAGTTTACTTCGGTGAAAGCGACGCTAGAACCTAACGTGTCGGCTTCCGGCTTTATCGAAGGCTACGCGAAGTGGCTCATCATCCGCGCGGGCATTGGTGGCGAACTCGAACTCATTCATTCGGACGCGAAGGTGGCGGGCCAAATCAGCTTCGGCGCATTTCCTCCTCAGTTCTCGTTCGAAGGATTTATCAAGCTTCTTTCGGGAAAAATCTACGGATTCGTCGACTATTTCAATGTTCTTGGATGGAAGTGGAAGCGGGCTCTCGAGCCGACTTTCGCGACCTGGAAAGGGAAGTGTTTTGCGCTTTCCAAAACGATCGGAGGGGCTGATCCATGCGCTACTTCCACCCCCTAATTTTATTTTCCGCGATTCTATTTGCGGCGTTCGGCTACCAACACGAAATCGA
>JBBQMV010000380.1:0-2286 GCA_038329315.1 Bdellovibrionia bacterium
TAGCCTGTAAGCCAAAGGGTATTGTTTATTACTTCTCGATGGCGACGAGCTTTACGCGCGCGGCACTCGGCGCCGAAGGCGTCGGCGCGGATGTAGACCTTCGCATCGGAAATGGTTACACCGAAGGTCACGCGGATCTAAGCCTCGATCTCCTCCGGGAAAGCCCGATCCTTCGTAAATTATTCGAGGAGACCTACGCGGGGTAACCCGCTCGGACACGTGAATGGCCCATTTAACCCTCGACCCAAAAAAAATCGCCCGCTGCCGTGAACTCGCCGAGAATATCGCGAAACCGATCAGCGAACTCATTAACCTCCATACGACGATTGCGATCGAACGGACGGCGCTTCGGCTGATCGGGGTGAACGGCGCGGTGAAGCGGTCGGGTCAGTGGTATCCGGAAGTAAACGCGATTGCGGACGATCTTCACACGAATTTCCTCCTTCGAGCCACCGATGAAGAAAAGGCGAATCCGCCGCTCGCCCGCGGAATCCTCTATTACTTTGTGAACGGCATGATCCAGAAGAAAATGGCACCCACCGAACTCGGGCACGCGGTCGCCGAGCGTAAGGTGAATCTGCTGGAACTCCCGTTCGCGCCCGATGCCCAGATCGAGAAACTGGCGCACGAACTCTGCGCGAACGGCCGCGAGTGGATCGTGAACTCGCAGACGACTCGGGACGACATCCGTACGGAGACGAACGACCATTTCAACGCCGAAGGTACCGGTGGTCCGTGCCTGTATGTGATCGTCGCCACCGGAAACATCTACGACGACGTCATCCAAGCACGCGCGGCTGCGCAAGCCGGCGCGGACGCCATCGCCGTCATTCGCTCGACTGCCCAGTCACTCATTGATTATGTCCCGCATGGTGCCACGACCGAAGGCTTCGGCGGAACCTACGCGACCCAAGAAAATTTTCGAATCATGCGCGAAGCACTGGATAACGAGTCGAAGAAACTCGGTCGTTATATCCGACTGACGAATTACTGCTCCGGCCTCTGTATGCCGGAGATCGCCGCGCTCGGTGCAGTCGAACGGCTCGATTTCCTTCTGAACGACGCGATGTACGGAATTCTTTTCCGTGACATCAATATGAAGCGGACGCTCATCGACCAGCACTTCTCGCGCCGAATTATCGCGCTCTCGAAAATCGTGATTCACACCGGCGAAGATAATTACCTGACAACCGCGGACGCCGTGGAAAATGGCCACCAGGTTCTCGCTTCTCAGTTCATCAACGAGCGGTTTGCGTTGAACGCGAATATGACCCAGGACCTGATGGGCCTCGGACACGCGCAGGAAATGGATCCGCAATATCCGAACGTATTTCTCCTCGAAATCGCCCGCGCACAGATGACGCGCGACATCTTCCCAAAATCTCCAATTAAGTTCATGCCGCCTACCCGGCATAAGTCTGGCGACATTTTCTATTCTCACCTCATGGATGCGATGTTTAACTTCGTCGGCGTCCTCACCGGCCAGACGATCCAGCTCCTCGGCATGATGACCGAGGCGATGCACACACCGCTTCTCCAAGATCGTTTTTTCGCGATTAAGAACGCGAAATACATCTTTAACGGTGCGAAAGACCTCGGCGACGAAATTATCTTTAAGCCGGACGGAAAAATCATGAAATGGGCCGAGAAGGTTCTCGACGATACACTCGCCCACCTCGAAATGATAAATTCTAAGGGTCTCATCTCTGCCATTGGTGAACGCGCGTTTGCCGAAGTGAAGCGTACCGAAACCGGTGGCAAAGGCCTCGATGGAGTAATCCGTCGTGCGCCGAACTACCTGAACCCATTCTTCGAGATTCTATGAGCGACGCAAATAAACTGCATCCTCCTACCGGTCCGAAGACCGTCGATTTGAAGCGACTGAAGCCGTACGGCGACATCATGGACGATGGCACGATCCAAATCTGTTTCACGCTTCCCGTCGAAGCTTCGGCAGAAGCGCGCGAAGCCGCGGTCCAGCTCGTCGGTAAAATGGGGCTCGACCAGATTAAAGTCGCCGTCATGGAAAACGTTGGCGTCGGATTCGCGATGTTCGTGATTTATGCGAACATCAAAATTCCCGTCGATTTTACGAAGATTGAAGTCGTGAAGGTCGAAGCAGAGCGACGTGGACGGGACGAACTCGACGAACTCATTAAAATTCACATCGGACGGAAGCTCGTCGTCCTCGGCGCGTGCACCGGCTACGACGCCCATACCGTCGGTATCGATGCGATTATGAATATGAAGGGTTTCGCTGGCGACTACGGGCTCGAGCGTTATCAG
>JBBQMV010000381.1:0-2284 GCA_038329315.1 Bdellovibrionia bacterium
AACGCGTGCGCCATCGCGCCGCCGATGCAGATTCCGGAGACCGACCGGAGAAGGGCTTCGACGGTCTTGATCTTGTCGGTCACTTTCGAGCCACCGAGAACGGCGTAGAATGGTTTCGCCGGATCTTTTACGAGCGGTTCGAGAAACTTCAGTTCCTTCTCGATGAGAAAGCCCATCGCCTTTATCGGGGCGAGCGCTGGGAGGCCGTAGGTCGAAGCGTGTTTCCGGTGAGCGGTGCCGAACGCATCGTTCACGTACACTTCGCAGAGCGCGGCTAGACGGCTTACAAATTCTGGGTCGTTCGCCTCTTCTCCGGCGTGGAACCGAAGATTTTCGAGCATCATCACCGAACCCGACTTCTGAGACTTCACGAGCAGCTCGATGCCTTCGCCGACGCAGTCATCGGCGAGCATGACTTCCTGGCCGACGACTTCGGAGAGATACGCGGCGACCGGCTCGAGGGAATACTTCATGTCCCGCTTGCCGTCCGGACGTCCGAGATGCGAACCGATTACGACCTTCGCGCCCGCCTGAACGCAGTACTTGATCGTCGGAAGGGCTTCGGTAATTCGGGAATCGTCGGTTACCTTGCCCTCTTCGATCGGCACGTTAAAATCGAGGCGAAGAAATACGGATTTGCCGGCGATCGAAAGATCACGGACGCTTTTGATCACCTGACTCGGGGAGGTCGACACGATCAGATCCCTTTCGCCGCGATAAATGCGGTGAGATCGAGCATACGCGCCGAGAATCCAGATTCGTTATCGTACCAGGAGATGACCTTCGCGAAGTTTCCGTCGATTACGGTCGTGAGGTCGAGGTCGACCGTCGAGGAGTTCAGATTTCCGTTATAATCGATCGAGACAAGCGGCGCCGTTTCGGTTCCGAGAACTCCTTTCATCGCGCCGGCGGCGGCGGTTTTGAACGCGGCATTGATTTCGTCTTTCGTCGCGGACTTTCCGAGTTCGCAGGTCAGATCGACGAGCGAGACGTTCGGAGTCGGAACGCGAATTGCGAGTCCGTCGAGTTTTCCTTTAAGTTGTGGAAGCACCAGGCCGACCGCTTTCGCGGCGCCGGTCGTCGTCGGAATCATCGAGACCGCGGCCGCGCGAGCACGGCGAAGATCTTTGTGTCCGAGATCGAGGATGTTTTGGTCGTTCGTGTAGGAGTGAACGGTCAGCATCGTTCCGCGCTTAATTCCGCCGAACGATTCGTCGAGAACCTTCGCGATTGGCGCGAGACAGTTCGTCGTGCAGGACGCGTTCGAGATGACGGTATGTTTCGATGGATCGTAAGTTTTTTCGTTCACGCCCATGCAGATCGTGACGTCCGCATCTTTCGAAGGAGAGGAGATTAGAACGCGCTTCGCGCCACCCGTGAAGTGGAGACCGGCGGTCGCTTTTTCGGTGAAGATCCCGGTGCACTCGTGCACGACGGTCGCGCCGACGGAGGCCCACGGAAGTTTCGCGGGATCTCTTTCGGAAAACATGCGGATTTTTTTCAGACCCTTCTTCGTTTCGACGAGCATGTAGTCGCCTTCCATTTTCACGGTGTAAGGCAGCGTTCCGTGGACGGAGTCGTACTTGAAGAGGTGAGTGGAGACGTCGGGCTTATCGAGGTTGTTAATCGCGACGAGTTCGATATCGTCGCGCTCGAGCGCGAGGCGAGCGACTTTGCGTCCAATACGTCCGAAACCATTGATGCCGATCTTCGTTGCCATGGGAATCTCCTGAAGTAAGTAGGCAGGCCCGTAGGGTCTGCCGGTCTGACAGAATTTTGGGAGTTTCCGTTCTACTCTAAGGGCGGCTGCGAAGCAATTTCGTGTAGGTTTTCAGGGATTTTTTGAAGGCCGCGACGGTAGCGACGAACGGCTTGTCCCAGGCGAGTTTCGGCTCCATGACGGCACGCGTAAGAGCGCACATGCCCTCAATATCGGAAATCGAAACGAACTCAGGGGCCGGGCCGTTCGAAGGCGCCGCATCAGGACCACCCTCGAAGCTTTGGTTATGGTAGTTCCCGAGCGGAACCGAGACCGCGATCGTCGGAATTCCGTAAGCGGTGGCGGCGGTTCCTTCGCAGGTTCCCCCGTCCATGAGCCGACGTTGGTGCTTTCCGGCCAATACACGCGCGGCGAGATCCGAAAAGACCTGGGTCGCGCCGGAGTCGAAAATGCTTTTCCGATCGCCGAGCCGAACGACGGGACCTTTTCCAATATCCGCCCCCGGCATCGTCCGGGAAGTTTCGAGGGAGACGGCGAGGAGCTTTCGTTTCGCGTTTTTCCACC
>JBBQMV010000382.1:0-2280 GCA_038329315.1 Bdellovibrionia bacterium
GGGATTCTTGTTCTCACGAAAGATGCCGAATCGTGCGCGAACGTCGTCGCGCAATTTTCCGAGAGAAAAACCGAAAAAACCTACCTCGCGATCGTGAAGGGCATTACGCCCGAAATGTTCGAGTGCAACGAGGCGATGAACCGGGCGAAGGGTTCGAAAGTCGCTCTGAAAATGGCGTGCATGCCCGAAGAAGAAGGCGGCCAGGTTTCTTCGACGAAGTTTCGCCGAATCGATGTCGCGGGTGAGTACTCGCTACTCGAGTGCTACCCGAAGACGGGCCGCCAGCACCAGATCCGGGTTCACGCGGACCGCGTGGGCTTTCCGCTCGTCGGCGATAAGCTCTACGGCGTCGACGAAGACTTCGCGCTTCTTTTTTACGAGCGCGATCGCTTAACCCCGGAGGCCGAAGCGCGCCTCGTGATTCCGCGGCACGCGCTTCACGCGACGAAGCTCAAGATCAGGCATCCGAAGACGGGCGAACCGATGGAGTTCGTTTCACCGCTCCGCGAAGACCTTCGCACCTTCTTCGAATCGCAGCGGAAATCGTAGGGGCGACCGACGCCTTAATCTTCGGCTGATTTCCGGCGGCGTGTCCCCACGTTCGGCGAAATCGTCAACGGATCTAAAAGCCGATCCGCCACTTCGACAAAACCCGCGCCCGACGTTTTACCCGTGAGGTACTTCGGCGGCGACTTTAAGCGGTCGATGAAGTTCGTGAGATTCGCCACGCCGGCCGAGTGCGGGAAGTACTCGAACATCGGTTCGTCATTCGGGGAATCCCCCACGAAAATCCATTCGTAGATCGGCGGTACGCCTACGGCGCGCGGCGGACGAACGTCGAAGGTGCCCGGAAACTTACGACCAATGCCCGGGGCGCCCGCGGCGACCCAAGCGTCGAAGCCTTTTCGTTTATCAAACTCTCCGTACCAGGTGTTCACATGGATCGAGGAAACCTTCGCGTGCGCACCTTCGCGCTCGCATACGGCGACCAACCGATCGACTTCGGAGCGCTCCCACGGTTTTACGTCTTCGCAGAAATCGATCGCGAGATCATTTTCACGGTAAGCCTGGTCCGAAGCGAACTTCGCGACCGGGAATTCCTTCAGAATGGTCGCGCGGAGTTTCGCCAATTTCGAGGCACGGTCCGGATCGCCACCCGGCGTATCGAGGCGTTTACGAACTCCGTTTTGCATGTAGAACGTGAAGGCGCCGTTTTCACCGACGATCGCGTCGATCGGCCAGAAGCGTGCGAAATGGTCGCACCAGCCGGCGGGACGACCGGTGATCGGGACGAGGATGAAGCCTTCCTTCTTGAGTCGCCAAAGCGCTGCGAAAGCTTCGGTGGAGATCAGTCCGTCGGTCGAGAACGTATCGTCGATGTCGAAAGCGACCGCGCGGATGGAACGGATCGATTCCCCTTTTACGCTAGCCCAGGCGGTGTAACTCATCGAACCCTCACTTTCGTTTTCACTATTTTCGGATTCCGGCTTCACATTTGCCGGTGGCCGTTCGGAAGCAGCGGGCCGGGACGGCCGCGCCCGGATGTCCGCAGGGCTCGACGTGGATACTGACCTTCGAGCCCGGGAATTCGGCTTCGAGTCCGTCTTCCATTTCGTCGCAGACATCGTGGGATTCGGCGACCGACAGCTTTCCACAAACGAGCGCGTGGAAGTCGAAGTGGCGATGGACGCCGCTTTTGCGCGTTTTTAAGTCGTGGGCTTCCATGATCCGGGGCTTGAACGATTCGAGGATAGCGCGGGCTTTTTCGACTTCCGGAAGTGGGAGTCGACGGTCGGTCAGTTCTTCGATCGAGCGCTTTAACTGACGCCACGAAACTCCGAGGATGTAAGCGGCGATGAGGAATGCGATGAGCGGATCGATCCAGAGCGCGTGGGTGAAATGGATGATGGCGAGGGCGATCAGCACGCCGGCGGAGGTCACGGCGTCGGCAAGAAAATGGAGGGCGTTTACCTGGATGGCGCTGGAGTCCGTGATCCTTCCGGCCTTCGCGTTGTGGCGGAAGACGAGGTAGGAGACGACGAGCGAGATGGCGATCGTCGCCATGGCGATGCCGGTGTGTTCGACGCGAACGGGGTTACGAATGTGTGAGACGCCTTCGCCGACGATAATGATGGCGGCGAGGACGAGGAGAAAAGATTCGAGGAGGCTTGAGAGCGTTTCGATTTTTCCGTGGCCGTAAGGGTGCTCGCGGTCTGCCGGTTTTCCCGCTTCTCGGATCGAGTACGAAGCGATGAGTGCAGAAACGAGGTCGAGTCCGGA
>JBBQMV010000383.1:0-2199 GCA_038329315.1 Bdellovibrionia bacterium
CAGAGCGTTTTCAGTCGAAAGCGGGTGGTGAGGCGAATCGCACCCATGACGGCAGCGACGATGAATGGCCAGGTTTGGACTTCGGTGGTGAGATAGATCGCGGCGAAAGTCAGGAGATCCATGGTTTCGGAAAGTGCCCGCGCCCAGAAATCGGGTCGCCGTCCGATAGGTGGTAGCCCGTTTACCAACATCGTACGATCGGTCAGATGGGTAAGTGCATTCTTAAAATGCGTAGGAATTTTCATCCGGCATTCCGTTCCGGTTTGACGAGCGCAAGCGCAGTGAGCGCGGCTTGCTTACCGATGACTTTCTTACGACCTTGCCCATTGAGTAAGATGAGATCGGCGTTCTCGGCGAGGTAGAAGTGGCTCGCAGCTTTACGGACGGCCGTTTCGAAGGCTTCACCTGGATCCTTCCGGACGTCGAGAACGACTTCGGGTTCTTTCAAGATCGGGCGGCGGTTTCGAACCATCGGACCGAGTCCACGAATGCTTTGGTTCGCGACGATCATCCGCGCATCGTCGTTCCATTCGTATTTTCGAATTTCACCTTCGACGATGTCGATTTCGGCATTTCGGTTTCCGCGTTCACCCACCGAGTTTGAGCCGTCTTTTCGACGAAGCGAAATCGGGGTGGGCCAAACCACACGTTCACCCGGTTTGCGCACGACTTTTATTTTTTTCGCGAATCCGAACGGGTAGCTCGTGGCGATCGCAAATCCGTCCCAGCGGTAAGTGCCCCGCCGGGAAATTTCCTGGGAGGAGCGCGTTCGGACGGTTTCGTTCCCGCGGATTTTCGGAAAAAAAGCGAGGGTGTGAAAAATTCCGTTCTTCCATTCCCCCACCTCGAGGCAGAAGAGCATTCGTTTACCTTCGTTATGGACGACGATCCAGTCGGCGATCGGTTCTTTGGCCTTCGCCTGGACCCGGATGAATTCGATTCGGACGGCCGAAACCTGGCGCTCGCTTTGGATCCCCGAAAGAATCAGGCCCGCGAGAAGTAGGCTTTCGATAAGATAAATCGCGTTATTTCCGCTCGCTAGCGCGGTAACTCCGAGAGCGATCGTCAGGGCGATGTACCATTTACCCGAGCGCGTAACCTCGAGGCGACGGATCTGGCGTTTCCATTCGAAACGCTCGCGGAGATTTCGGGCTTTCGCGCGAATCCGACGCCAAACTCGCATCACTTCGGTTCCGGAATCCGGGAGAGAATTTCTTGGATCATCTGGGATTTCGCCAGATTTTCAATTTCCATCCCATTAAAGAAGAGGCGATGGGCTAGGCAAGAAACCGCGAGATCGCTGACTTCGCGCGGAAGGACGAAGTCCCGGCCGCGGACGAACGCGAGGGCTTTCGCGGCGTGAAGATACTGAAGACCGCCGCGCACAGACACGCCGTGACCGATGCCGACGATGTTCCGCGTTTCACGGACGATCTGCATGAGGTAACGAAGAACCGTTTCTTCGACGTGTACGCCTTCGATGTCATTCCGGATAAGCTTCGCTTGTTCGAGGCTCATAAGGGGCGGCGTATCGGTGCGCGGATTACCGGTTTTTTCGAACGCGCGATCAGGGCGCTGGTAAATACGGAGTTCGGCCTCTTCCGACGGTGACGAAAATTCGAGAAGCATCATGAACCGGTCGAGCTGACTTTCGGCGAGCGGATAGACGCCGTGAAACTCGAGAGGGTTTTGGGTGGCCACGACGAAGAACGGATTCGGCAGGGGATAGCTCTTCCCATCGACCGTAACGGTCCCTTCTTCCATCGCCTCCAGGAGTGCGCTCTGGGTTTTCGGAGTCGTCCGATTCAGTTCGTCGGCGAGAAGGAAGTGCGCGAAAATCGGTCCTTCGCGAAATTCGAAATCTTTTCCGGTCGGAGACATTCGAAGAATGCCGACCACGTCGGATGGCAGAAGGTCCGAAGTCATCTGGATGCGCGAGAATTTACCGCCAAACGAGGCAGCCATCCCTTTCGCGAGCGAAGTTTTCCCGGTACCCGGAGGACCTTCGAGGAGAAGGTGACCGCGCGCGAAAAAACACGCGATCGCTCTTTCGATCAGATCTTCTTTACCTTGAAGAACCTCGGAGAGACGAGCTTTCAAAGACGTGACAATCCCGGAAGGTCCGTTCGTCACGGGGCTGAGAGATACCGGTGCGGCTGCTGATTTCATCACCTTACTTTTCGGACGGAGCCCCTAGAA
>JBBQMV010000384.1:0-2176 GCA_038329315.1 Bdellovibrionia bacterium
TGGGCGCTCGCGGCGGTTTTCGATCTCGGAGCCGATCGCTTCCGGTTCGGCCGGGTGCGGGTCGGTGGCGGGGAGCGAAGGGGCGGCGGAGGCCGAACCCCCGAGGATCAGGGCCAAAAGAAAGAACGTCTTAAGATTCAAAGACTTCATGCCGCGCGTTATCCTTCAAAAAAACGGGGGGGTCAAGGAGGTAAAAGGCGGAATTAAGACTCACCGCGTCGTTTATCCTTGCGCACATAGAAGCGGCGCGTTAAATCCAGCCCATGAAGTCTAAGGGGTGGTTTGGTTCTCAGGGGTTAGCCGTTCTCGTTTTGTCCGTCGCCGGCCTTTCGGGCTGTGGAGGCGGCGGTTCGAATTCGAACTCGGGGTACCAACCCGATTCTCGCATTCCGACGAATTCGCCGGAGGACGCCCTTTCCGGCGCGCTCCGGACCTCCGTATTCTGTACGTCGGCCGAGTGTAACCCATCCGTCGGGATGTATATCGTAACCGACGGATCGGATCTCGGTGCCTGCACGGCTTCGCTGATCGGCGATAGTCTCGCGGTGACGAACACGCATTGTATCCCAGACGATTTAAGGGCGGCGGGTTCCGACTGCTCAAACCGCATCTTTATCTTCTTCCCGGGTATGCCGGGTCGGGCCTCGGAACGCGCGGACTGCGCGGAAGTCATTCACACGACGAATATTTCCTCGAAGCGGGTCATGCCGGACGTCGCGTTTATCCGGTTGAAGGCCAAGCCTTCGCGCCCAGTGCTGGGTTTTTCGGGCGACGGTTTCGAGGCCTCGAAAGTTTATCACGTTGAGAAGGTGAACCCGATCCAGAACCGGGACGAACTCGCGTTCACGGGAGAACTGACGAATGCCGACTGCCGCGCGGTTTACGCGACGGAATATACGCCCGCGACGAAAGGACCGGGGAGTCCGGTGATCGCGTTCGGCGATTGCGAAATCGAACACGGAAACTCGGGTTCGCCGATTCTCGACGATCTCGGACGGATTCACGGCGTGATTCAGGCGATGGCGAGCGGCTTTTTGGGCGGGACTCGCTACGATGATTTCGAAAAGAAACCGATGAAGGTCGGGATGGGCACGAACCTCGGTTGCGTGAATCAGCCGGGGGTTCTTCCGGAGCATGCGATCGCATCCACGTGTAACGACGGAATCTCCGATTCCGACGCGGCCGCGGCGACTGCCGCGAATCAGAAATCCGCGACCGAAAAAGTCGGCGACGATTTGGCCGCATCCGCTCGGAATTCGATTTCGAAATCGGTCGACTCGATCTTCGAATGGAAGTCCGCTTCCGTCGCTGCCCGTGGACTAATCGTGATACAGAAACGGATCACGCTCGTGCCGAAGTGTGTTCGCCCCCTGAAGGAATGGATCTCGAGTTATAAATCGATCCTTGGTCGCGTGAAAGACAGTGCTACCGAAGAGACGACGCTGCCATTCGTATCCGCCCGTTTCGGTTATAACCGCGACGACGTCTACTCGGCGAACGTCGATTCGTCGCTCATTGAAAATGTCGGCCTTAAGTTCGCTTTCGATCCGAAAGCGGTCGCTGCGAACGGAAGCATGCGGGTGACGATCACGCGCCAAGAAGCGACGCTTCTGAACCGTGCTCCGATCTTCGCGGAGTACGTCGGACTTTGCCGCTAGTGCTTAGCCGTCGAAACGGAAGAGGTGGTAGGACTTCTTCCCTTTACGCAAGATAAGCGCGAAGTCGGCGAGAAGGTCCTTGGTGGTGACCGTCGCGGCCGGGTCCGAGACGCGCTCGTTATTGAGGTAAATGCCGCCCCCTTGGATATCTTTCCGAGCGGCGCCTTTACCGCCACAGAGCGCGGCTTCGACGAGCAGGTCGATCACCGCCAGTCCGTCCGCGATCGCCGAGCGCGCCTTTTTCGTAGACGCGGCTCCGGCGAGCGCTTCGAGGAGCGCGGGCTTATCAAGGTTTTTAATCTCCGCCGAGAAGAGTACTTGGGTAGCGCCCGCGGCTTTCGAGAGGGCTTCGTCGCCATGGACGAGTTTCACCATTTCTTGGGCGAGGCGCGTTTGGGCTTCACGCTTTTCCGGCGCGGTTTTCACGGCGCCTTCTAAACGCGCGATTTCGTCGTGCGAAAGAAAGGTAAAATAGCGGAGCAGCATGCCTACGTCCGCGTCCGTGGCCCCGATGAAAT
>JBBQMV010000385.1:0-2173 GCA_038329315.1 Bdellovibrionia bacterium
GGTGGCCGGGCTCCCGATGGGATCACTACACTTTCGAAATGGGCCTCCAGTATTTGAAGACCTATCGTCCTCGTTTCCTCTATCTCCAGTTTATCGAGCCCGACGAATACGGACATAAAGACGACTACCAAGGCTACGTGCGGAGCCTCCGCGATTTCAACGACCGCTTCGTGACGCTCGTAGAAACGTTGAAGGAACTTGGAACTTACGGCGAAGAAACCTCGATCGTCGTGACGACCGATCACGGTCGCGGCCGCGGATTTCTTTGGAAAAAACACAGTAAGGAATGGATCGACTCGCGTCGAGTATGGTCGATTATCCTGCCCTCGGAAGGACTTCGGAAACGCTCCCAGTGGGCGCGCGTCGACCGGGAAACGTACTTCCACGTCGACGTTCGGCCGACGGTCGAACGCCTTCTCGGTTTAGAGCCTCGTCCGGCAGGGAAAGGCCGCGGTTTGCCACTGATCGAAACGCGCTCGGAACGGTAATAATTTTCTTTTTTCCGGCCGAGGACCCTGACAAAACGAAAGCATGGCTACTCTGATCGAAGCGATGAAACTCGCGCTCAGCGAGGCGCAAAAATACGTCGGAGCGACCGCGCCGAATCCGGCGGTGGGTGCGACCATCCTCGACGCAAGTGGCGAGGTCCTTGCCGTCGCCGCACACGAGCGCACCGGTACTCCGCACGCGGAAGCCCGCGCGATCGAAATTTGCACTCAGGCGGGAGTGCTCGCCCGCGCGCATACGATCGTCGTTACGCTTGAACCGTGCAATCACCTCGGAAAAACTCCACCGTGCTCGGACGCCATCCTCCGCACGCCCATTCAGAGAGTCGCTTACGGCGCTTCGGACCCGAATCCGCATGCGCAAGGAAGTCCCGAAAAATTACGCTCGGCCGGAGTCGAAGTCGTGGAAGGAATTCTCAAATCCGAATGCGATGTGCTCCTTCGTCCGTTCAAGACGCGGATCACGAGCGGCCGCCCCTGGATCACGGTAAAGACCGCGCATCTCCGAGGCGGATCGATGATCCCGCCCTCCGGCGAAAAAACTTTTACAAGCCGAGAGAGTCTGGTTTTGGCGCACGGGCTCCGAAAACGTGCGGACGCAATTCTGACGGGGAGCGGAACCGTTTTAGCGGACGAACCCGAGTTTACAGTGCGACACGTCACGGATCATCCCGGGAGGATGCGCTGGCTCGTCGTGATGGACCGCCGAAAGCGGATCCCCGCGGCCTGGGCGAAAAGTGCGGAAGCCCGCGGCTTTAAACTCGTCTTCCCGGAGTCGATCGAAGCCGGCCTCGAATATCTGGGCGCCCAGGGCTGCCTCGAGGTGCTGGTCGAAGCCGGGCCGGCCTTGAGCCAAGCCATCCTGAGCAAAGGACTCTGGAACGAACACTACCAGATTACCCAGGGCGCGACGGGTCCCGACACGGTCACGATTCGGTCTAACGACACGGCGCCCAGTCTATTGTAATACTCTGGCATGTTTACCGGCATCGTCACCCGCCGCGCCGCGATTAGCGCATTCGAAACCCAAGGGCCTGAGGGCGCCCGCGTTCGCGTCCTCACCGGATATCCGGACCTCGAACTCGGTGAAAGCGTCGCCGTCAATGGGGTGTGCCTCACCGTTTCCGAGTTCGAATTCGATGCCCGAGGCGAAGCTCTCTTCTTCATCGGATCCGAAACGCTGCGGTTGACGAACCTCGGTCTGCTTTCGACCTCGTCCTGCGTGAATCTCGAACGCGCGATGCTCGCGACGTCGCGCCTATCCGGACACTGGGTCCAAGGCCATGTCGACGGGCTTGCGCGCGTAACCGAGATCGCTCCCGAGGGCGAAACGTACCGCGTGAAATTCGCGTTAAGCCGCGAACTCGCGAAGTACTGCGTGCAGAAAGGTTCGATCACGTTAAACGGGGTGAGCCTCACTCTAAACGCCGTCGAGGACTCGCCCGAGCCGACGGTCACCGTCCACCTCATTCCCCATACCTGGCATCACACGAATTTGTCGGACCTCGCGGTCGGCGACTCGGTGAATGTCGAAGTCGATATCTTAGCGAAATACGTGGAGCGCCTATGCAAGCCCTATCCGACGCCCTAACCGAAGCACTAGAAGTTCTCCGCCACGGTAAGATGATTATTCTCGTCGACGACGAGGACCGTGAAAATGAGGGCGA
>JBBQMV010000386.1:0-2148 GCA_038329315.1 Bdellovibrionia bacterium
GCCGCTCGCGGTTACGGCCTATAATCATGGCCGTTCGAGCCTTCTCCGCGCTACGAATCGCCTCGGAACGCACGACCTCGAAGAGGTGATTCTTCGAAATCGGGTACGTGGATTCGGTTTCGCGAGTGCGAATTTTTTCGCGTGTTTGCTCGCCGCTCTCGAGGTCGAACGGAATCCGGATAAGTATTTCAGCGTCCCGGTGGACCGGAATCGTCCGAATCGGTTTTACGAAGTCGAGCTTCCCACACCGATTCGACTGAAAGACCTTCTCCAGTTCATGCGTTTGAAACGTGCACCGATCTTGAAATTGAATCCGGGCTTCACTGAACTCGCGATCCTCTCGAAGCGGAAAATTCCGAAGGGCTACCGGCTCCGAGTTTCAAATGAGAATGGCAGCGGGACCGATGAGAACCTCGCTTCGTCCGCGCGAGTCTTTCTCGCTGGATTTAATAAAATTCCGAATCTCTATAAGTACTGAAAATCATAAGATTTAATAGATCGTGATTTTAATATTGCACGAACCGCAGCAGCGCGTTATCTAACGCGCACTGACTTACTCCGAAAGGTTCTGAATACGGCGGCTACCCGGGCGCCTTTTTCACGTCTGATGCCAGAGGTTCAGGACTTCGTCGGTACAGCCTCTAAAATTTCCCCCCAATTCTCGAATTGGGTACAGCGAAGAGGCGATTCTCCAAGATGGGGCGTCGCCTCTTCTTATTTCCGCTTGCTTCGCTCGCCTTATTTTACCGGCTCGCTTCACTCGCCCCGAGCTGGTAGTGAATGCATCCATGTATTTGATCGGCATTGCCGGTGGATCCGGCTCGGGGAAGACTACTTTCGCGAAAAAAATCATGAGCCGAGTGAACCATCCTGATGTGGTTCTCCTCTCGCAGGATTCGTATTATCTCTCGGCGCCTTCGGCGGCGTTGAAGGTCCATGGTGAAGCGAACTTCGACCATCCGGAAGCGTTCGACTGGCCCTTGCTTCGCGATCACCTTTCGCGGCTAAAGCAGGGGATCGATGTCGCCGTCCCGGTCTATGACTATAAGACGAGTCGCCGTACTTCGGAGACCCACGCCGTCGGTCCGGCGAAAGTCGTGATTCTCGAGGGGATTTTCACCCTCTGGGACAAAGCGCTTCGCGACCTTTTCGACGTGAAGATCTATCTGAACGTAGAGGCCGATATCCGCTTTATCCGCCGCCTCCACCGGGATGTGCGCGAACGCGGTCGGACGCATGATGAGATTATTCGCCGTTATTACGATACCGTTAGGCCGATGCACCAACTCTTCCTTGAACCCACCCGGAAATACGCTGACCTCGTCGTCGGCGAAGAGAGCGATGTCGCGGCCGACATCTTCGCCGCGCGGGTAAGGGAACTCTTGAAATGATCGATTCCGTTCTCGAATCCCTTCCGATTGAAGCGGGCACCCTCCGGATCATGCCGCTCGGAGGCCTGGGCGAAATCGGAATGAATTGCATGATTCTCGAATCGCCCGAGGAAATCATCATCCTCGACTGCGGCGTCATGTTCAGCGACCTCGATCATTTTGGAGTCGAATTCGCAATTCCAGATTTCTCGTACTTGAAGGCCCGCGCCGATAAGGTGAAGGCGGTCGTTATCACCCACGGGCATGAAGACCATACGGGTGCGGTTCCGTATCTTCTGAAAAATGGAATCCGGGCGCCGCTTTACGCTTCGACCTTCACTTCGCTCATGCTTCGCGAAAAGCTAACTGAACATGGGCTCCTTCAAGCCGCGGAAATTCGCACCTTCAAGATGGGCGATACGTTCCGTACGAAAGACTTCTCCGTCCGTACGACTTCGGTGAACCATTCGATCGTCGATGCCGCCGCGCTCATTATTGATACGCCGGTCGGAAAAATTATTCACACGGGTGACTTCAAAGTCGACGCGACGCCATTCTTCGGTCAGCGCCTCGACGAAAACGTTTTCAAACAAGCGGGCGAAGAAGGAGTTCTTCTCCTCCTCTCCGACTCGACGAACGTCGAGCGGGAAGATCACTCCCATTCCGATGCCGAAGTTTACCATTCGTTCGACAACCTCTTCGCCGCCGCCGAAGGGCTGACTTTCGTCGCGATGTTCTCTTCGAACGTCGCTCGAATGGCCCAGGTTTTCGATCTAGC
>JBBQMV010000387.1:0-2148 GCA_038329315.1 Bdellovibrionia bacterium
ACGGGCTCGAGCGTTATCAGTGGCTCGATGCCCGAAACCTCGGCGCCCAAGTGCCGAACGACGAACTCATTCGGCTCGCCGTGAGCGAAAAGGCCGACGCAATCCTCGTCTCGAAAGTCGTCACTCAGCACAATATCCACATCCGGGACCTCAAAGACCTCATGAACCGCGCGAAGAAGGCCGGCCTTATGGAGCGCCTGATCTTTATTGCCGGCGGACCTCGCGTGACCCACCCGCTCGCCCTTGAATGTGGCTTCGACGCCGGTTTCGGCGTCGGGACGAAGCCTTCGGACGTCGCGAGCTACATCGTCGAAGAATTCTTCCGTAGGCGCGAGCGTTACGATGGGGTTCCCAATCCGCTTCGGCCCACCGAAGCGAAGGATCCAAAAAAAGCCCCCAAACCGAGCACCAAAACGTCCGCCAAGCCTAAGAAACGTCCTTCAAAAAATAAATTGGAAGTAAAATTCCGCGCGAAGCCCAAGAAGAAGTCGGGAAAAGCTTCCCCTCGCAAGAAACCTAAGAAATAATCGGCGTCATGGCGAAGTCCGCTAAAAAGTCTGCCCCTAAAAAATTGTCAACGAAGAAGCCCGCCGGGAAAACTGCCCGTTCGGAGAAACTCCTCGTCGGCCGTGCTGACGAAATGCGGAAAATTCTGGCCTGCCTGACCTCGAATCGAAGCGTTCTCCTCGAAGGACCGGTCGGCGTCGGAAAGACCCACCTCGCGATCGCCGCGACTTTGAGCGTGAATCGCCCCGTCTACCGCATCGACGGCGACAGCCGGTACACGGAACAAAAACTGACCGGATGGTTCGATCCACCGACGGTGATGAAACGCGGATTCGTGAAAGAAGCCTTCACAGACGGCCCGCTTGTCGAGGCGATGCGTACAGGAGGAATTCTGTTCATCAACGAGCTGAACCGCCTCCCGGAAGGAGTACAGAACGTCCTCCTTCCTGCACTCGACGAAAAAAAGATCTCGCTTCCTCGCCTTGGCGAAGTCGTTGCGAAACCTGAATTTATGGTCATTGCGACCCAGAACCCGAAAGAGTTTGTCGCGACCTCCCATCTTTCCGAAGCCATCCTTGATCGTTTCGAACTCCTGACGATCGGCTATCAGACGGAAGCCGAAGAGTTTTCGATCGTTCACTCGAGTATCGAGATAAAACTCGAAATCGAATCCGGAGCGGATCTAATCGCAAAAGCTGCGGTACGCCTGGCACGCGCGACCCGGAATCATCCGAAGGTCCGTCGCGGCGCCTCGATTCGAGCAGCGCTCGCAGTTGCGGAACTTACGGCTGTTTTTCTGCGTGACGGTGCCGATTTCCGGAAAGCGTTTCTCGATGCCGCATTGATGGCACTCCCGACTCGGATCGAAATGGAACGAGAAGGCACGAGCGACCAAACTCTACAGCAGGAGATGGAATCGCTACTCGAGTCGCTGGCGGAGGACACCCTCGGGAACCTTGATTCGCCGGATTCCGAAAAAAAAAAGATCTGAAGGCTGATCCGAACTCGGATCGGAACCTTTTCTCCCAGTACCGCTCCGAACCTTCGGAAGAGGAAAATTCGCTCTTTCTCCCTCCAGAATCGATGTCGGACGCTCTCGGACTCGCCGAAGAAGACGTCATGCTCGATCTCGCGACCGCTTCGAACTGGGACATCGCGACCCGCTATCACGAGTTCAAATCGAAGCCCTCGACACTGAAAAATAAGAAACTCGGGGACCAGCTCCGCGCGATCTCGACTCGCGCCGTTTTAGAGCGCGCCCAAATGGTGCTCGGCTCGGTCGTACGCCCGACGGATCACCGCCGAAGCCCCCTCTCCGAAGTTCCAGCCGACGCTCTCCAGCCCGAGCTCGATCTCGAAGCGACCATCGAAGATTCCCCCTGGGTCACTCGCGAGAAATCCGGATTTTTTCCGCGCGCCGAAGACATCTGGATGGAGTACCAGACCATCCGTGACCAAGCCGTAATACTTTCCGTCGATACGTCGCTCTCGATGACGGGGGAGAAACTCGCGCTAACCGCGGTTGCCCTCGCCGTCGTACTCCTTCAGTTTCCGGACGATCCGGTCGGAATCGTGGCGTTCGAAAATGAGGCCCAAGTCTTAAAGACTCCCGAAGAAAAAATTACGATTGAAGAGCTGATC
>JBBQMV010000388.1:0-2140 GCA_038329315.1 Bdellovibrionia bacterium
TCGGGTTCGCGGTCTTCGTGAAGAACCCGTCGGCGTCGCCACAGATCTGATTTTTACGAACGACGTTCGTGATTCCGATGCCCGCGACCTGGTTCCACGTCGGACGGAGCTCGACCCAATTTTTTAGAACGGGCGTCGGAACCGGATCTGACCTCGTTCCGAAGCCGTGAACGATTCCAGGGACGGTGCGAAGAAGTGCGCTTTCGAAATGCATACCCAGTTAGTTTAGGCGTACTTTCGGAGACTGTCGAGGAGCTGCGCGAAAGCCTTCGGATACGGCGCTTCGAAACGTAGTTCTGCCCCGGTAGTCGGATGACGGAATCCGAGAACTCGCGCGTGGAGCGCCTGACCGGAAAGATTCTTTACCAACTCTTGGGTCTCGATCGGGACGGATTTCCATTTTGGCGCGTTCGCCGTCGGCGTTCCATAAAGCGGATCGCCGAGAAGGGAGTGTCCAAGCGAAGTAAGATGCACCCGTACTTGGTGTGTCCGCCCGGTCTCGAGCCTAGCTTCGACATGAGCAGCGAATGGAGATTGGTTTTGATGACCATATTTTTCGAGACACCGAAAACGGGTGATCGCATGGCGACCCGCTTTAACTTCGGTCGTCATGCGCATCCGGTCGTGCGGGTTTCGCGCGATCAACGATTCCATTCGGTATTCAGCGGACACGCCCTGGGAGCCGTCGCCCCATCGGGGCGCCCCATAGACGAGCGCGGAGTACGCGCGTTCGATTTCATGTTTCGCGAAAATCGCGGCTAGTTTGAGGTGAGCTTCGTCCGACTTCGAAACGACGAGCGCTCCCGAAGTGTCTTTATCGAGACGGTGAACGATTCCCGGACGGAGCTTTCCGCCGATGCCCGAGAGGTCTTTCACGTGATAGAGGAGTGCGTGGACGAGGGTACCCGTGCGCTGGGTTTCCGAAGGATGGACGGTGAGGCCTGCGGGTTTATTCACCACGATGATATCGGCGTCCTCGTAGAGAACGTCGAACGGAATATCTTCGGGGATGAGTTCGAGAGGAGTCGGCTCGGGAAGTCGAATTTGGACGGAGGTTCCGAAGACGAGCTTGGCGGATTTCGGGAGCGGCTTGCCGTCGGCGAGTACCCGTCCGTCATCAATAAGTTTCTGGAGGCGTGAGCGGGAAACGGGTGCGGCGTCGCCGTCCCATTCGCCTTCTTCGCCCTCGAGCGCGTCGGCGATGGCTTTGTCCGCGCGAATTCCGGCGCCGGAATCGCCGACGACCCAAGTCCAGAGCGCTTCCAAGTTCAGGTCCCTGGCCGTTTCGCGAGACGCGCGAGATAGGCGGCGGCGACTTGTTCGGCCGGAATTTTTAGAGTGCGGGCGATTTGGAGAAGGAAACCGCGAACGAAAACAGGCGCCGGAAGTTTCGTGAAGGACTCTTCTTCGATCGCCATGAGGTAATTTTTCGAAATCTTCGTAAGGCTCGCGACATCGTCGAGAGAGTAGCGGCGAAGTTCTCGAACGCGGCGAAGGGTCGGGCCGCGCCACTCGGTTTCATGCATCACTTCGGCGGCGACCGCATCGATCGACGGATTCGCGATCGTCGTGGACGAGGTGATGGGTACTGTCGGTAGGCCTTGGCGACGTTCGATGAAGCCGGGTCCAGCAGGGACGCCGGGACGGGCAAGCGGTTTTTCAACTTTCGGGAGCGTATCGAGGAAGGTGTTCGCTTCGCGCGGTGCTTGGGTAGGGAGTGAGAAGGCGTTCGTCCCGGTCGCGGGCGATTCTCCGCGCGAATTCATACCTTCGTAGTCGGTGGTCGGGGCGACCATGTCGGTTTCGTCTCCGCCTTCCATCGGTGGGAAAAGGGAGGTCGAAGCTGAAGTCGGGGGGGCGCGATCGATATTGAAAATCTTCCGCTCGATCCGGTCTGCGAACCCATTTCTTTCGTCGTATTCACGGCGAGAATCAGGGTCGGAGAGAAACTGAAAGGCTTCTTCGATCTTCGCGAGCATGTCTTCAGTCTCGCCAGGATCGAGGACTGAATAAAGTGCGGGATTGTCTTTGCGGTAAGAGGCCTTCAGCCGAAGGTAAGCGTTTCGCACATCCTGAGCCGAAGCGTCCGGGCGAATCTCAAGAGTTTCGTAATAATTCGCTTCACCGTGGAACATCATTC
>JBBQMV010000389.1:0-2135 GCA_038329315.1 Bdellovibrionia bacterium
ATCGTCAGAAGAGTTGGCAGAACTTTTTCGGGGCTACGGTTGGACTCCGCACCTGGTTGAGGGAGACGACCCGTTCGCGATGCACGAAAAGATGGCAGAGGTCGTCGAATCGTGTGTTTCGGAAATCCGTTCGATTCAAGCGACGGCGCGCGCGAGCGGAAAACCGGATCGGCCTCGTTGGCCGATGATCATCCTGCGCTCGCCGAAGGGTTGGACCGGTCCGAAGGAAGTGGATGGTCATAAAGTCGCGGATTTTTGGCGGTCCCATCAGGTTCCGGTTGTCGACGTGAAAAAAAATTCTGATCATTTGAAAATCGTCGAAGAATGGATGCGCAGCTATCGTCCTGAAGAACTTTTCGACGTCGCAGGACGTCTCAATCCGGAGTTGCGTGAACTCGCGCCTAGAGGGGAGCGCCGTATGAGCGCGAATCCGCACACCAATGGTGGAAAAGTACGTAAACCTCTGCTGCTACCGAATTTCAGGGAAAACGCGATTTCGATCGATGCGCCGGGAACTCGAGTCGAATCGCCAACCGAAATTCTCGGTGCTTTCCTGCGTGTCGTGATGGCTTCGAATCCGACTTCCTTTCGCGTCTTCGGTCCGGATGAAACCGCTTCGAATCGACTCCAAGCGATTTACGAATCGACGGGGAAGACCTGGCTCGCGTCGACGAAGCCCGAGGACACGGACGGCGGGGAGCTATCACCGGACGGACGGGTGATGGAAATTCTCAGCGAACATACGCTCGAGGGGTGGCTTGAAGGTTACGTGCTCACGGGCCGTCACGGACTCTTCAGTACTTATGAAGCGTTCGCGCATATCATCGATTCCATGTTTAACCAGTATGCGAAGTGGCTCGAGAAAGCGAAGCTCGAACTCGAGTGGCGGGCGCCGATTTCATCTTTAAACATTCTCATCTCCTCGGTGGTCTGGCGCCAGGATCACAACGGTTTTAGTCACGAAGACCCGGGATTTCTAGACGTCGTGAGCAATAAAAGCGTGGAGGTCACGCGAATTTATCTTCCGCCCGACGCGAACTGCCTCCTCGCCGTAACGGATCATTGCCTTCGAAGCGAGGATTACGTGAATGTGATTGTCTCAGATAAGCAGCCGCACCTCGTTTACCTCGACATCGACGCCGCGATCGCCCACTGCGCGAAGGGAGTCGGAGTTTGGGATTGGGCGAGTAACGACGGCGGAGGGGAGCCGGACGTCGTCATCGCATCGGCAGGAGATGTTTTGACTCAGGAGGCGTTGGCGGCGGTCGTACTCCTTCGGGAACATCTTCCCGATCTTAAGATTCGTTTCGTGAACGTCGTCGATTTGTATCGTCTTCGGCCGGTGACCGACAATCCACACGGTCTTTCGGACGAGGAGTTCGACACCCTTTTCACTCGTGATAAACCCGTGATTTTCAATTTTCATGGGTATCCGTGGCTGATCCATCGATTTACTTATCGGAGAACGAATCACGCAAATTTCCACGTTCATGGGTACCAGGAAAAAGGCAATATCAATACTGCGCTGGATCTTGCCATTCAAAACCGAGTCGATCGTTTTCATCTCGCGATGGACGTGGTTAGGCGCGTGCCTGGGTTGGGAGAAAAAGGCGCTGTTTTTAACGAATGGCTTCGTGCGCAGATCGCCGAAAGTCTTCGATTTGCTTATGCCGAAGGGATCGACAAACCCGAAATCCGGAATTGGAAATGGCCGGTCCCGAAGGAAGCCGAGAATCTTTTATGAAAGTGAGCCGATCAAGACCCTTGCGCGATCTCCCCGATAATCTTTTCCTTTTGCCATTCGATCACCGCGCTTCTTTTGGAAAGGAGCTCTTCGGAATCGCGGGCCGTGAGCCGACGATAGGCGAAGCCGTTGAAATCTCCGCTTACAAGTCGATTATCTACGACGGATTTAAACGGGCCGTCGGAATGGGAGTTCCGAAAGAGAGCGCCGGAATTTTGGTCGATGAATATTTCGGATCAGAAATTTTGAAAGATGCGAAATTAAACGGCTATTGGACCGCGTGTAGCGTCGAAAAATCTGGCCAGGACGAGTTTGATTTTGAATACGGAAATCGGTTCGGAGACCATATCTTTTCCGTCGATCCCGACTTCGTTAAAACCTTAGTTCGCTA
>JBBQMV010000390.1:0-2132 GCA_038329315.1 Bdellovibrionia bacterium
GTACGATTCGCACTGACGCTCGAAGTGTTAGGGGAGCCGCAGAAAAAATATCCGGTGGTCATCGCGAATATCCTTCGGCCCGTGCTGATCGAGTTTTCGGAAAAGCTCGTCGGTCGTCTTGCACGCCCGGGCGGAAAGATCGTGCTCTCCGGACTCATCTCGACCGATTTGCCTGACGTGATCACGCGCTACTCTTCGCTGCTTGGCGGAATTCGCCCGCAGATTTTCGAACGTGGCGAATGGCGCGCGCTCGTTTTCGAGGCTTAAGGCATTCGAGGTCGGAAATTCGAACCTGTCCCGTGACAGGTTTTGAATCTATTCGTTCAAATAGATAAAGGCGTCCCAGCGTCCGTTTTGACAAAGGAATCGTTTCTTTTTGAACGCGGGGTCGCGTTCTAATCGATTTAGGAAATACGAATCCCAATTCATCCATACGCTGCGCGTATCGGGACGGGCGGACTGTTCGCCGAGAAAGATCTGTTCGTCGGTTCGAAAGATCTCCGTCACGATCATCGCGTCGACCTCGTACCCATGTTTCACGGCGAGATCGCCGCGCTGGTAGAAATCATTCGTGCGCGTGAATTCCCATCCGGGGTGCCGATTTGAGAGCGCGATGGTGATGTCCGGATAAGTCGGGTCCCATACGCGGAAGGTCGCGGGACTTCCGCGCTTCGTGTGTTCTTCGATGAGGTAATGGTCGATACAGTCGATCCATGAATTATAGACCGACCAGTGCCAGGTCTTCGTTGATTCGAGACGGATCGTTTGGGCGATTTGGCCGTAGAGGAAAACGCCGCCAATAAGGGCAGGAAAAACGGGGGCAAATTTTCGGATCACGCCGCCTATTTCGGATTCGAAGAGGACGAGAAGCGCCCAGCACCAGAACGCGAGGTGGAAATAGTGGGTAAACCAAACTTCGGCCTTCGTGTGCCAGAGGTAGAGGCCGGAGAGAAGCCAGACGAACGCCCCGAGGAGTGAAAGTCCTGCCCGTGAACTCCAGCGGACGCGGCGGAGGAGAAAGATCATCCCGACGAAAAGAACCGGAAAGGCGACGATGCAAGCCAGGATCGCCCACTGGTATTCGGCCGCCCAACCCTCGGGCGTTCCCATATCCTCGAGCAGTGCCTTCGTAAAATCTTTCCAGCTCGAGAGCCACGGATTTTGGTAGCCGGCGAGGCGACTGAACTGGAGCTCCATTTGGCTCGCGAAGAGCGCCGGTTTCCAGGCGATCGTGGCGAGCCAGGGAAGGAGGCCGATGGCGGTGAGGCTGCCGATCTTGAGGATTTTTCGAAAGTCGGTCGCGTAAAGAATGAGAACAAGCGGCACGAGGTGGACGGCGTTAAAATGGAGAAACGCGCCGATGAATAGAGCGAGCGAAACCGGATGGAAGTATTTTCGTTCGCGGAGAAACTCCGGCCAACCGAACCGGTATCCGTAGAGTATGAAGACGCCCATCGCGGCGATCAGGGATTCCGGACGAATGAGGACGGACGACCACCGGAGGACTGGATCGAAGGTGAGGGCGAGGGCGGTTGCGACGAGGAAAAAGGTCGAAGCGCCGGCTCGGCGAAAAGAGCGAAGGACGAAGAGGACGCCGAGAAGCCAACCCCCGAGCGGAAGAAATTTCAGCGCGTGATTTCCGGAAATCCCGATCAGGCGCGAAAGGCCGATCAGAACTGGGAAGAACGGCATCGTATTGAAATTCCATTCCCGGTAGCTCGGTTCGAAGGGAGCCTGGGGAATCATCACCCAGCGTGGCGGCCACGAGAAAAGGTCCTTCGCTGGGAAGTAGAACGCGGAATCGTCCGGCCAAGGTACCGGTACGAACGAGAGCGAAGAGAGCCAGACCCAAAGGATGCCGAGGACCGGGATCAGGTAAATCCAGCGTCGGTCGCGAAAGATCCTGGAAGTGTAGGCATGGGTGGAGGGTTTCTTCATCTCCGACCTAGATTAAACTTGAGTGGGCGAGTCTGACCATGGTGAATTATGGGGAACTCATGGCGAAATGGTTTTCCCGAAACGTCGACTTTGGCCCGACTATCCCTCTTTCGCGTTGGCGAAAGATTTCGATGGCTTCGTGGGGAGTGACCCGAGATTCGAGCATCGTCACCGCGATCGAACTCGATGCCGAA
>JBBQMV010000391.1:0-2090 GCA_038329315.1 Bdellovibrionia bacterium
GTGTTCGCCGACCGGACGAAGTTTCTTCCGATCTTCGGATTTAGCGCCGGTTTCTAGCGTCTAGCCGAAGCCCCTTTTTTAGTTGCAGCTATTTCCGGTGGTGTTCGGCGCGAACGATCGTCTTGATGTTTCCGCGCATCGAGAAGTCGCCGATGATTTCCATCGTCCACGGATCGAGGAGCTTTACGAGATCGTCGAGAATGACGTTCGAAACGTCTTCGTGGAAGATCCCGCGGTCGCGGAATTGGTTGATGTAGAGTTTGAGGCTCTTGAGCTCGACGCAGTAATCGCGCGGCTGGTATTTAATCGTGATCGTGGCGAAATCTGGAAAACCGGTCACCGGGCACATGCAGGTAAACTCGGGGATGCCGAACTCGACCCAGTAACGGCGCACTTTCGTACGATTCGGGAAGCGCTCGAGTTTCGCGTTTTTGATCATCTCGCGTCCGTCTGGACGTTCGTTCACCATCGTGAAGTTTTTCGAAGGAGTGCTTTTCTTCGCGGTCGAGGCGCGGCCCGAGGTTTTTCTCATGCGAGGGGATTTACCGGGAAATCGGGGGGGCCGCAAGGGCTTGTCGCCCCCAGTGTTCCGGGGTACTGGGGAGGCCATTCAAGGGAGTTTCCGAATGCATCCATGGGGTCGTCGAATCTTAATCTGGCTCGTTCTGAGTACCGCAATCACGCTCTTCGTGATTTCACGGCTGCCGTCCCAGGGGGACCTCGCGCGGAAAATGGCGCAGCCGGAAGCCGATGCTCCGGCCGCAGCGGCGACTCCCGTTTTGGCCGTGAATAGCCCGGCTCCCCCGAATGCAGCGCTGGGTGCCCAGGCCACCTTGCCGACACCTTCTCCGACAGTCTCGCTCGATCCGGTCGTCCGCAAAGCCCAGCGCGCGAAAGAACTCCGGATGATCACGGCCATCCTCGACGAGGATCCCCGGGATATTCGAGTGTGTAATCAACTCGGCAAATCTAAGACCGCGGAGAAAGTGGCGAAGAACAAGGCAGTGAACGAATCGATCACAGCGGACGATCTTTTCGGTCCCGATCGCACCGATTCTTTGATGGAGGCGTACCGCATGCCGATGCGGGCGATTTTCCAGGAGCCGGTCGTCTCGGATCTCATTCACGAAGTCGATGGGTACGGCGATCTCGAATCGAAACCCGAGGCCGAACGTTCGGGTTTTCTTTCGAAAGTCGGATTTTATGCGCGCGTCGCGCGGGCCGGAGTGACCTTACTCGCGAATAAGCGGAAATATGAAGAACTCGGAGATCGCGCGAATCACCTGAGCGTTTTGGCGAAAATGGCGATCGCCGATCCGCGTCTCGCGAACGATTCGCGGGTCATGGATTTTTGCCGGAAGATCCAGGACTCGGATACTCCGCCGACGACGGAGAGTCTGCATGCCGAGCGTGAGGAGCTGAACGCGCTCATCGCGAGTTCGGGCTTGAAGGCGAAGGATCTCGACTTCGATCCCGCGGAGTGGACGAAGCTCTCGCTAAAGCAGGACCATAATCAGCTGACTATTTCGCTCTCCGGTAAAGAGCCGGCGAAATAAATATCCTCTCGTCGTATTTTCTTACCTCGTGGGGGCTATGAAACAGCTTCAACGGTTCCCGTGTAGAGAGTCGATCGGATATTTTTCCGATATCGGCGAAGGTTTCTGAAGGACGCGCTTTATTTTTTGGATTTCAGGTCGGCTTCACTTATTGGGCTTCTCGGGCCACGCTTTAAGATCCGAGCTCGGGCAACTGTTTTATAGCTTCGCCAATATCGGGTATTTTTCCGGTCATTCGGCCCTCACCTCTGCATTCCACGACTATAAATATTGCCTTCGATTTACCTGATCCACTCATTAAACCAAGGGACGGTTCGCCATATTTTCCGAGGGCTCAGTCCTTACCCGCGGTAGGCGCGTCGGCCGGCGTATCGGCGGAAGTGGCCGTCTTATCCGCGTCGTCTTCTTCTTCGTCATCGTCGCCAACCCCTTTCCGGGGCGTGAGGTTCAGCGGCTTCCGAAGGACCGTGCGAGATTTTCCGGCGATCTCGAAACAGGCCTTCCGTTTCACGAGGTCGAGTGTCGTCTTCACGT
>JBBQMV010000392.1:0-2072 GCA_038329315.1 Bdellovibrionia bacterium
CGTGGGTTCACGGAATATGAACTACCGAAGTTTCATGCACGATCTCGAGCTCGACGTAGAACTCGGATCGGAGAAGTCCGTGCACGAGCTCGAAGTCCAATTCGAAGTCGATTCCCTCCGGGCATTCAAGCTTACTCGCGAGCAGATCCGGGAATTCCAACCGATTGCGTTCATCGTTTCGCTTTGGCTGACTCCGTTTAAGAGGTGGATGTGAAGAGCCTCCGGGTCATCAGTTATAATCTGTTTAAAGGCCGGAAATGGTGGAGTGGTCAGTCCGTATTGCCAGAAATGGGTCGCGCGCTCGCGG
Organism: Bdellovibrionia bacterium; assembly: GCA_038329315.1. Lineage (GTDB taxonomy): Bacteria > Bdellovibrionota > UBA1018 > UBA1018 > UBA1018 > JACMQW01. Next base: position 308 of record JBBQMV010000392.1, read on the forward strand.
TTTACAGGCCCGACATCGTCCTTTTTCAAGAGATCCGAGAGCATGGGGAGCCGAACGGGCCGACGAGTGCGGCGGAGTTCGTGCACGCTCTCGGGCTCGATCAGTCGGCGTTCGGGATGAACTATCACGGGAAAAGTACGAAACACGGAAATGCGATCTTCGCGCGTCGATCGATCCTGCATTTTGAAAACTGTGACCTTTCCGTTTCCCGCCTGGAAAAGCGAGGAGTGCTCACTGCGGAGTGCGAACTCGACGGCGATGAAAAGTCTCCGTCGATCCGCCTTTTCTGCACGCACCTCGATCTTACGTCGGCGGGGCGGATGAAGCAGCTCGAGATGCTTTCGCGCGAGGTCGAGCGCCATCTCGATCCAAAAGACGAGCCTTACATCATCGCCGGAGATTTCAATGATTGGAATTTAGACGGTGATCGCTATTTGAAGGAACGTCTCGGCGTGTCGGAGGCCCACGAGGTTCGCTTCGGCGTGTTGCCGAAAACTTTTCCTAGCCTTTATCCGATCGTACGCCTCGATCGCGTTTATTTTAAGGGTCTAAAAGTCCACGAAGCGCGCGTCCTTCGCGGACCTTTTCAGTTTCTGTCGGATCACCGCCCCCTGCTGGTCGATTTCCACCTCTAGGGTGGGGCGATCCGGTTGGCATGCGCATTGAAACGTTAGGGATCGGTAGCCCAATTAATCGCTATTAAGGAGATCCCGTGCGAACTAAAATTATGAATCGGATTCTTTCAGTCACTTTTGTAACGGCCCTAATGGCGACTGGCGCCTTTGCGGCAAACGGCGCTTCCGAATCTTATGGAACCGACGCCGCTCACCCGGGTGACGGCCGCTCTGCGTTCATGCCGGAAATCGGTTTCTACGGCGGGGGAGCCCAGTTGAACGGCGACGCCTATAAGACGAGTGGTGCGTATCAGGCGGAAATCGGAATGTCCCCAGTCTCGCCATTGAATCTCGCGATTCAAGTCGGATACCAACCTTCGAAGCTTGATATCCCTTTTTTCGACGTGAGCTTCAACACGACGAATATTCTCCTCAAGGAAACGGTTAATCTCGGTAGGCCGGGTACGGTTCTCGGGAACATCTTCCTCGGAACGAAGACCGGTGTCGCGATATACTCTGGTGATTTCGATACTAAGACCCACCTCGCAATTGGCGGAACGGCCGGCTTCGATATCCCGTTGACTACTGCTCACAACGTCAGTCTCGGCGCTGAGGGAACCTACTTGGCCGTGGTCGGGGGTGACAACGAAGCCGAAACACCGGACCAGATTTCTGCGCTCGGGGCCGTGAAGCTCTGGTTCTAATCGAACCTCGGACTCCAGGCCTATCATCTCTAAACCCCGAGCGAATTCTGATGATTCGATCGGGGTTTAGAGATGAGCACCTTCTGGGTGACCGTCGCGGCCGTTCATTTTCGGCTCGTCTAATTCCTCAGGGACTCCGAAGAGCTTCCTCCCTTTGCGATTCGCCCAGACCCGGAAGCGGTCAATGAAGCTGTACGCGGCCGGAACGACGACTAGAGTAAGAAGCGTCGAGCTGATCAAACCTCCGATGATAGCGACGCCCATCGAGGTGCGCTGTTTCGAAGCTTCGTTCAGTCCGATCGCAATCGGAATCGTACCGGCGATTAGCGCCATCGTCGTCATCAAGATCGGCCGTAGCCGCGTCTTACCGGCTATGAGCATGGCTTCTGTCCGAGTCTTTCCAATCTGGACCTGCTGATTGGCGAAGTCGACGAGTAGAATTGAGTT
>JBBQMV010000393.1:0-1953 GCA_038329315.1 Bdellovibrionia bacterium
TCGGCGGCGGCACCAGCGACTTCACGCTCTTCCGCCAGGTCTCGACGAAGGTCCAGCCCGAGGGAATTCACACCTTCGCCGTTCACGGAATTTCCGTCGCCGGCGACGCACTCGATTCCGATTTCTTCGTCGCGAAGCTCCAAGACCTCTTCGGAGCCTCGATCCAGTATCAAAGGCCGTTCTCTTCGAATATTCTCACGATGCCGACGCTGCTCGTGAAGCACCTTCCGAAATGGCACCATCACGCGTTCCTGCGAGAGCGCGCGACCTGGAATTTCATCGTCGTTCTGCGAAAAGAGCTCGTCGATCCGAAGCAAAAACCTTACCTCGAGAATCTGATTACGCTTGTCGAAGAAAACCTCGGATACCGACTGCACATGGCCGTCGAAGATCTGAAGTTCCGGATGTCGACCGAATCGAAGACGAACTTCGAATTCAAATCCTATCCGATCGAAATCGATTTTCCCGTGAAGCGGACGGCATTCGAAAGGATCATTTCGCCGTCGGTAACCGAGATCGGAAATGCGGCTCTCGAGACGTGTAAGTACGGAAAAGTGAAACCCGAAGAAGTCGAACGTCTCCAGTTTACCGGCGGTACTTCGAAGGTCCCGGCCATCCGGGAGAATCTCGCGAAGCTATTCCCAAACGCGAAATTGGTCGATCAGGACACCTTCACGGCGGTTGCCGAAGGTCTCGCGCTCTATGCAAGCTCGCACGCACTCGACGGGAGCAAGCAATGAACTCGCCCGTCGTGCGGCCGGCCCGCGATTCCGATTCAACGCGGATTTTTGAAATTCGAAACGAAGTCATTCGCACGAGCGTCGCGATTTTCGAAGACGAACCCTGGACGCGAGGGCGATGGGACGCGTGGTGGGGAGCCCGAGAAAAGGGACTCCCCCTCCTTGTCGTCGCCGACGAAAATGACGTCACCCAAGGCTACGCCCTTTTAAATTACTTCGCCGACCGTCCCGGCTACCGGGTCACGGGAGAAGTATCGATTCATCTCGATCCCGCGGTACGCGGGAAGGGCCACGGGAAAAACCTCTTTCATAGCCTAGTAGAGGCAGGTCGGTCTTTCGGATTTATTTCGTTGGTTGCGAGGGTAGCCGGAGAAAACGCGGCATCGGTAGCGCTCCACGAACGCGTCGGCTTCGTCCGGGCGGGACACCTCCACAAAGTCGCCCGAAAGTTCGGGAAGCTCGTGGACGTTTACTTCTACCAGAAGAATTTCACTACAGATTAATACCGCTCTGCGCCCGCCGACTGTATCGAAGAACCTGTCACGGGACAGGTTTCAGGACCGAAATCCGGTCTCTCGGCGGGCAGCTCTCGTGATCGGAACCTGTCACGGGACAGGCTACCGACTTGAAGGACCAAACCGGTTTCAGCCTTATTCCTCGTCTCCCGCCTTCAAAGCTGCGATGACGTTCAGGTCTTCGAGCGTGGACGTATCGCCTTTCACTTCGCCACCCGCCGCGAGTTCGCGAAGCAGTCGACGCATGATTTTACCCGACCGAGTCTTCGGGAGGGCTTCCGCGAGGTGAACGTCATCGGGGCGCGCGAACGAACCGATCTCCTTCGCGACGTGAGCGCGAAGTTCATCCTTAACGACTTTTACCGCAGCCGGATCATTCGCGATCGCGTTCGCGAAATCGGTCTTTAGGCTCACATACGCGACGACCGCCTGACCCTTTACTTCGTCGGGCCGGGCGACGACCGCCGCTTCTGCGACTTTCGGATGCGAGACAAGGGCGGATTCGATTTCCATCGTCCCGAGGCGGTGGCCGGAGACGTTCATCACGTCATCGACGCGACCGAGACACCAAATATAGCCGTCTTCATCGCGACGAGCGCCGTCGCCGGTGAAGTAGATTCCGTCTTTAAACTCAGAGAAATAGGCTGCCTTGAATCGATCGGGATTCCCGTGAATCGTGCGTGCCATCGATGGCCATG
>JBBQMV010000394.1:0-1927 GCA_038329315.1 Bdellovibrionia bacterium
AAAGACCCGAGCTGGCCTGATTGATCATCTCAGCCTTTATGTGACCTACCATAATGCCGTTCTCACCGAGCCAGGCGCACACTGAGGGGCCAGTTTGTAACTTTTACAGACTGGCCCGCCCACCGCGAAAAGCGTGATTAATATTTTACTACGATCGTTTGGACCGGGCGAACCAGGTGGCGAATGATGAAAATGCCTTGATCGCGCGCGCGCTTCAGGTCCTTACACTCCAGAGACGCGGAACCGGACCCGCATTCCAGCGAGTACGCGCGTTCATAGAAGTGGTGTTCGGCTTGGCCGGAAATCTTTTTCGATTCTGGCTGTTCGACTTCCTGACGGGCGGTGATCTCCAGCGAAAGCGTATGGCCGGATCCGTCGACGGTGATATTTTGGCGGCCGCCTCTCCAGTTCGGCGTATATCCTTCGCAGGTCGAGGCCATGCCGGGAATGCTTTGGTCGTTTACGATCGCGATCACCAGCTTCGCAGGATCTGAATAGTCGACCGTACGGATTTTTTGGGCGTAGACGAGCGCGATTTTCGCCGATCCGGGAAGAACGAGGCCGCCCTTCAGATATTCACCGCACGAATTCGGAAAGAGGCTCGGATCCGCAAGCGGTGTCTGGGAGTCGATCTGGTCGACCGTCTTTCCATCGGCGCTAAGAACGCCCGCGACGACGATTGCGACGTTCGTTTCGCTTCGACCGCCGGACGCTGTGGTTTCCGTTTTCGTCGAAAGAACGAGGGCTCGAATTTTTCCGTCCGCGGAAACCGAGTCCAGGCACGTGAGGTTTTCCCCCGTGTCGTGGTTCATCTTAGCGACCACTGGCGCCCCGGTTTGACATTCTTGAACTTGGTCTTGGGCCGCCGCGGCGCCGATCGTTCCGAGAGTGCCGGCGAGAACGAGGATCCATTTCCGATTCGTGAGCTTAGGCATATTAAAATTTCCCATAAATTTATCGTGTTAAACGGGGGTGGGTTAGTCGGCGGTCGCTGCGCCGCCAGAGCGTTTCGCGTAGTCTTCGCCGATATCGAGGCTCACCTGGATGCCGTCCAAGGATTCGCCAATGATTTTCCGAATCGCCGCAGCGCCGACGCGAGTGGAGACGTTAATCATCATGATCGGGCATTTACCGGTCTTCGTCCGATCGTGTCCCATCCCGGTAACCATTGCGTCTCCCGGAAGCTTCATCGACATGATAAGGTCGCTCCACTTATCGGTGCGGTCTTGGGCTGCCGAATAGTTCTTGTCGCCACAGAGCGATTTGTCGACCTGGGCGAGGGTTCCCGGATTTTTCGGGAAACCCTTCGGCATCAATGCCGCTTCTTTCGCGTAGATCTCGATCGTCGGGTAGGCTTGCGCTTCTACGCACTTCATTTCGACCATCGGTTTCTCGGGTGCTTTCAGGTCCGGAACGAGTATAACGCGATGTTGTTTGCTGCCGGCGGCCGCGATAGGTGCTCGCTCGATGTACACGCGTGAAAGTGTTTGAGAATCGTACGAGATAGTCATCTCTTTCGCGTTCTTGAAGACGAGAATTCCCTTCGAGCCAAAAGAAAGGTTTTCGAATTCGGCCATGCCTCCGCGCGCGTTCGGATCCTTCGAGTTCAGCATGAGGGAGACTCGGCCGAATCCGTGGTGCATCGCCCGAAGTGCGTAGGTGTCGGCGGTGTCGCCAGCCTTCCTACAGGTCGCGGCCAATACCTTATCTTGGGAATTTAGATATTGATCTTTCGAAAGGGTGGGCGCCGCTTCCATGCGTGCTGAAAATTTTGCGAAGGCCGGCCCTGGTACGCAGGCAAGGTTTCCACCTCCTTGTGAATTGTTGTACTTGCCTGGATAGCGATCGTCTTTGTTTTTGGCGAGCGCGAGATTAAGTACAGCGTATCCATCGGAGTCCGCGCCAGTAGTGAAAACGAAGACCGGAT
>JBBQMV010000395.1:0-1924 GCA_038329315.1 Bdellovibrionia bacterium
GATTCGTTCTCCCGCTGTCCCAGCTTCCGACCGTCTCGGAACAACAGCGCGATTTCTCGGAAACCGTTTTCGAGGCGCTCCAAGGCCTCTGCCGCGATATCCGCCAAGCCGACCTCTCGTGCAAGAACCTCACGGGTCACCGTCCCGGAATGATTTTTCTCACCGGCGGAACATCGCTCCTCCCGGGGCTGCCGGCACTCCTCTCGGAAGAGACGAAAACCGTTTGCCAACCGCTGCGCGCGCTCTCCCAAGTGAAGAGCGGGGTTACCTACAGCGAAGAAAGCGACGCGAAGTTCGCATTAGCTGCCGGTGCGGCCCTCGCCTCTCTCACGAGCGAACGCCCGTTCCTGATCAACTTCCGGAAAGGCGAGTTCGCCAAGAACGGCGGCGGCGCCGAAATCGATCTTTCCATCTTCGCAAAGCCGCTGAAGACGCTTGCAGCTTCCGCAGTCATCTTGCTGATTCTACTCGGGGTCGAGTCGACCCTCTACGATAAGAAGATCGCCGATACGAACGTTCAGCTCGAGAAGACCGTGAAGAATTTCTTCGGGTCGCTCTCTCCGAGTGCCGTGAAAAGCTACCTCTCGAACACCGGAAATCTGAAAAAGAACATCGATGCCGAACTTTCGAAAGAGCGCGCGCTCGTCGCCCTGCTCGCCCCGAATCCGCATTCCCCTTTAGAGTTCTTAAAGGATATTTCGACGGCGATTCCGAAGGACGTCGTTACGGATCTCATGCGCTATCAGGTCGGGTCGAGCACGAATTCCGAACCCTACGCGAGCTCTTCGGTTTCTGAACCGGCGGTCGAAATGGAATTTTGGGTTTCGAATCAAGCCGGTGCCGAAGGCCTCGATAAAGCAATCTCCGGAAAACTCAAAGGCTACCGGAAGAGCGAACTTACCGAAGCGGATGGTAAGGGTGCGCCGGGTGCCGCTAAAAAATACAAGATGGTCGTGAACGGAACGATCATCGGCACTGGTAGCAAGTAAAGGAGTGGCAAAATGGATAACCAATCCGGCTTAGGCCGAGTCTTCCAAAACATCTCCGACAAAGTCCAGGACCAAGCCTGGTTTCAGCAAGGCAAAGCGAAGTGGGACGAACTCGACGCCCGCGCGAAAATGGCCGTCAAGTATACCGGTCTCATCGGTAGCGCGGTACTGATTGTCGGCGGCGTCGGCTCGAGCCTCTACGCAGTCGCTACCCAAACGCGCGAGATCGAAGACAAGCTCGGCCTCATCCTGAAAATCCAATCCGCACAGGAAGAACTCAAACGACTCAAAGACGTCACCTCCCGCTTTAATGGCGGCGGCGACCAAGCCTGGGGTGCGTTCCTCACTGAACGCGCGACTCCGGCCGGAATCGATCCGACGGCGGTTCAAATCGTTTCCGAAGCGGTCGTCTCCTCGAACTCGCCCGCACCGGCGCCCGCCCCTAAGGGAGCCAAAGGTGCCAAGGATAAAGAAAAGGACACGGCCTCGGCAGTGGCGGCGGGTCCGGAAGAGACCGTGGTCGAAGCGAGCCTCAAAAAAATTAACGTCCGGCAGCTCACGAAGTTTCTGCACGAAATCGAAAACGGAGGCCGCACCGTAAAGGTTCGACGCCTCCAAGTCGATACCCATCCCGATGAAAGCGGATTCCTGGATGCGACGATCGTCGTTTCCGCTTTCCGCTTGAAGCAGTAAGGAGCGAAGTATGCCGACCGAAATGACGATGGAGTCTGCCGAAGGAAATGGTGGCGTAGGCTTTTTCCGCATCATCGGTTTCGGAATTCTCTTTCTAGTCTGCCTGATCGTCTTCACTCTCGTGAAAGTCCCCCAACCGAAGATCCACGCATGGATCCTCGGAACGCTGAATCAGCAAATGAATCCGATGGGGATTCAAGCCGCTGCCGAAGAAGGTCACATCGAACTCGGTTTCGGTTTGA
>JBBQMV010000396.1:0-1918 GCA_038329315.1 Bdellovibrionia bacterium
CGGAACGGTGGAAGGCGAAATCTGCGTGATTCGATCGGTCCACGACTTAAGCCGATTAAAGCCCGGCTCGATTTTAGTCACTGAGTTCGTGGACCCGGCTTGGACGATCTCGTTCATTCACCTGAAAGGACTCATCACCGAAACCGGCGGCGTGCTCTCCCACGGGGCAGTCATCGCACGCGAATACGGATTCCCGGCGATCCTCTCGGTAACGAATGCGCTTGGGCGCCTTCCCGCGGGAACCCGCGTTCGCATGGACGGTGCGAGCGGTAAAATCTCGGTTTTAGGCGGACCTTCGAAATGAACTCGAAAATCCTTGCGGGAGCCGCGCGCGACGCGGCCTCGCATGAGGAGATCGGCGGAAAGGCCGCAAATCTCTCCGCGCTGGAGCGGGTCGGACTCTTTGTCCCCGCGTGGGTCGTCGTCCCGTCCTCGGTATTCGCGGCTTTTCGCGTGGGTGATCCTGGCGAAAGTTTTTCTTTTCAGCCCGAGTTTTTGGCTGAACTCGTAAGTGTTCTACCGGGAACCGAATCGTTCGCGGTTCGCTCCTCGGCGGCGGTGGAAGACGGCCGAGCGGATTCTTACGCCGGAATTTTCGATTCCGTTCTCGGAGTTCCGCGCGCGGAACTCCCGGACGCCCTCCTCCGAGTTTGGCGGTCCGCATTTTCTCCGCGCGTGAATGAATACCGAAATGCTCGGAGCTTAGGCGGAACTGAAATACGAATCGCGGTCATCGTCCAAGCCCTTTATCCCGCGGAAGTCGCGGGCGTCGCGTTCGGGTTAAATCCCCTCACCGGGAACGCCGATGAACGCGTCGTCGAAGCCGTCGCGGGCTTAGGCGAGGGACTCGTCTCCGGCGAACTCGATTCCGACCAGTTCGTCGTGCGCGGGAAAACCGTAGAACGCCGTCTCCGCCAACTCGCGGGTTCGCCTACGCTCACCGACGACGAAGTACTCGAAATCACCCGTAAGCTCGACACGCTCGCCCGCCATTTCGGCGCGCCTCAAGACGTAGAGTTCGCCCGCGCCGGCGGAAAAATCGCGTATCTCCAGTCAAGACCCATAACGACGCTCATTCGCGACGACGAAGAAACCGTCTGGGAAAACAACAATCTCATCGAATCCTATCCGGGGATGACGACACCCCTCACCTTCGATTTCGTGAAAAAAACCTACGAGATCGGCTACCGCCAAATCTCCGCGATGATCGGGCTTCCACGCTCGACGATCGAGGGAAACTCCGTTCGCTACGCCGGAATGATCGGACTGCTCCGAAACCGGATGTACTACAATTTAACAAATATTCTCACGATTACGCGTACGGTTCCGGGCTCGACCGTCCTCGAGCGATCCTTCACTGCAGCGATCGGAATCACCGACGAAGCTCCGAAACCGAAAAAAGGCCTGAGTGACCTTACCGCCTTCCTTCGGTTTCTTTTCCGCACTGCGCTTCGCCTCTTCATCCTTTGGCTTCGGCTCCCCTCGATGCGCCGAAAATTCGTCGCGGACCTCGACCGAATCCTCGCAGACGCGCGAAAAGTTCCGCTCGCCACCCGTTCCTTCGACGAAGTCGTCGGATACTTCCACGAACTCGAACGAACCGTGTTCGGGATCTGGCGGGCACCGCCGCTGAACGGCCTTTTCACGATGGTTTTCTTCCGCGGCCTCGAAACCCTCACCCGGCGCCTTCACCTCGACGTCGAACGGCCGAACCTCCGGAACGAACTCCTCGTCGGCGCGGAAAATATCGTTTCGACCGAACCCATCCTCCGAATCGCGACGCTTACTGAAAGCATTCGCCGAGACCCTCCGGCACGCGACCTCTTCGCGCGCGAGACCGCGGACGGCGTCTGGGCGAAACTCGGCGAACCTGCCCACGCCAAACTCCGCGCCGAAATCGACGACTACCTCGAACGTT
>JBBQMV010000397.1:0-1886 GCA_038329315.1 Bdellovibrionia bacterium
CCGGATGGGTGCCGTCCTATACGCTCGGACTCGGGATTACCGCCGTCCTGACACTCGTTTCCGGGTGGCAGCTCTGGCGCGCGCGCGCGGAAGGACTCGCGTCATTCGCGTTACGGTTCTTTAGCGCGGTTTACCTCACCGACTACTTCCTACCCTCGCCCCGGAGCGGATATAACGCCGTTCTCTTTTTTCCGGCGCTCGTCCTCGCCATGATCGAATTATCGAAAGTCGGGCAAGCGGGCGAAAAACGAAATATCGACGCCGCATTTCTGTCGACGGTCGCTGCCGCGCTCGGACTGGTGTGGACGCTCGATGCGATTTACCTGCCCTATTCGAGTCCGATGCTGGTCGAGTTTTGGTACTTGGTCGCGGCCGGAATCGCGCTCGGAAAGAAACCCGAAGTAACCCGTGACGAAGAAGTCTCGATCCGGTAAAAAACGACCATGCATATCGCGATTACAGGAGCATCGAGCGGGATTGGGGAAGCGTTGGCGCGCGAGTTCGCGGCCGCCGGTGATTCGATCACCTTGGTCGCCCGCCGGGAAAAAGTACTGAAGGAGTTGGCTTCGACGTTAAAGACTCCGACTTTCGTTGCGGGCGTCGACTTATCGAAACCCGCGGGCATCACGGATTGGATTTCCGAAGCCGAATCGCGCCTCGGACCGATCGACGTTCTGATCAATAACGCAGGTTCACAGATCCTCGCACGGACGGAAGAGGTCGAGCCCGCGGCGAGTGATGCGATTTTTCAGCTGAACCTTCTCACACCGGTTCGGCTCACGCGGGTGCTCCTGCCCGGAATGCTTGCCCGCCGCAAGGGTACGATCGTGAACATTTCTTCGCTGGCCGCGGTGAGCGCGAATATCGGGATGTACCATTATTGTGCTACGAAAGCGGGAATCGCGGCCGCGTCCGAAAGTCTGCGTTTGGAACTGAAAGGGACCGGCGTGCACGTCTTGACGGTTTATCCGGGACCGGTGAAGACGGCTCTCGCCGACACGGCGTTTGGAAATTATAAGGGAAGCGCGACAAAAGTCCCGACCGGAGACGTCGCGACGCTTGCAAAACGCGTCGCCGTCGCCGTCGAAAAGCACAAAGCGCGCATCATCTACCCGCGCTTTTACACGATCGGTTTTTATATTCCTTCGTTCGCACGAATCGGCGGAAACTTGATCAAGCCGACGTTCATGAACGAGCGGTAATTCGATCCATTAAAGCTTCATTAGCTTTTCGGGATCGAGGCCTTCCGCTTTAAGGTCCGCGGTGACCATGAGCTTCACGAGCTCTTTAAACGTCGTTTTCGGCTTCCAACCCAGTTTATCGAAGGCTTTCTTCGGATCGCCGATCAGGAGATCGACTTCGGTCGGACGGAAGTACTTCGGATCGATGCGGACGTAGTCGTTCCAGTCGCGACCGACCATGCCGAAGGCGAGATCGAGGAATTCGCGAATCGAGTGGGTTTCGTTCGTCGCGATGACGTAGTCGTCGCCCTTCGGGACTTGGAGCATCATCCACATCGCTTCGACGTAATCTTTCGCGTAACCCCAGTCGCGCTTCGAATCGAGATTTCCGAGCGCGAGTTCTTTCGCCGTACCGTTCATGATCCGGGCGAGGGTTTTGGTGATCTTACGCGTGACGAAGGATTCGCCTCGGCGAGGCGATTCGTGATTGAACAGGATTCCGTTCGACGCGTGCATTCCGTACGCTTCGCGGTAATTCACCGTGATCCAGTAGCCGTAGACCTTCGCGCATCCGTAAGGGGAGCGCGGATAGAACGGGGTCTTTTCGGTTTGAGGAACTTCCTGGACCATGCCGTACATTTCGGACGAGGAGGCTTGGTAGAACTTCGTGTTGATCCCGGTTTCGAGAATCGCATCGAGAATCCG
>JBBQMV010000398.1:0-1877 GCA_038329315.1 Bdellovibrionia bacterium
ATCACGAGGTACCCGCCCGACCCGAGCGGGACCGATTTCCCCGCCTTATCGAGAACGTCGACGTCGTAACCCGGGAGTGGGAGGGTCGCCGAACCCGGCTTCGTCGCGACCGCACCCGGAATAGGTGAAATCACGATCGCACCGGTTTCCGTCTGCCAATAAGTATCGACGATCGGGCAGCGTCCCCCACCGATCGTTTCGCGGTACCACATCCAGGCCTCGGGATTAATCGGCTCGCCGACGGAGCCAAGAACACGGAGTGAGCTGAGATCATGTTTCTTCGGCCATTCGGTACCGAACTTCATGAACGCGCGAATCGCGGTCGGCGCGGTGTAGAGAATCGAGATCTTGTGCTTGGCGATCATTTCCCAAAAGCGATCCGGCCCCGGCGTCGTCGGTGCGCCTTCGTAGAGGAAAACCGAGGCGCCGAGCGCGAGCGGTCCGTAGACGACATAGCTATGGCCGGTAATCCATCCGATATCGGCCGTGCACCAGTAAAGATCGGTCCTTTTCAGATCGAAAACGTCTCGCGTGGTTTGCATCACTCCGGCAAGATACCCCCCGGTCGAGTGGACGATCCCTTTCGGCTTTCCTGTCGTTCCGCTCGTGTACAATATAAAGAGCGGGTGTTCTGCATCGACCGCTTCGACGGCGCCGAGCTCATCCCGAATCTTCGGATCGACCGTGCTGATGACTCCGTACCAGTCGTACTCGTCGGCACTTCCGATTTTTCCTAGCGGCACGGAAGTGGAGCCTGCTCCACTGGACGGCTTTCCCGCCTGCTCGCGCTTCAAAGTTACGACGTGTTTCACCCCGAGGTTCGCATCCGAAGGCCCCGCGAGCGCTTTCACGACCTGCTCACGTAGCGGAATTTTTCCGCCTCTTCGCCAACCGTAGTCGGCCGTTAGAACCGCCTTCACGCCGGCGTCGATCATCCGGTCCTTGAGCGCTTCGGCGGAAAATCCACCGAAGACGACGGTGTGGGTAAAGCCCCCCCGCGCGCAGGCGAGCATCGCGACGACGCCTTCCGGAACGAGCGGCATATAGATCGCGACGGTGTCGCCTTTCGAAAGTCCGAGTTTTCGCAGAGCCGCAGTGAGCGCGACTACGCGCGAATGCAGCTCACGGTAGGTCCAGCGGACGCCGTCGCCGTCCGGTTCGCCCTCCCAGACGAGCGCCACTTTATCTCCGATTTTTTCGAGGTGCCGATCGAGACAGTTCTCGGACGCATTTAATTTCCCGTCGACGAACCACTTCGCGAATGGCGGCTGCCAATCTAAAACACGGGTAAAAGGGGTCGACCACTTCAGCTGGTGGGCGACGCTGGCCCAATAGCCCTCCGGATCCTTCTTCCCGATCTCAAGGAGTCTCTGATACTCCTCTGGCCCCAGGTCCGCCTGGGCGGCGAAAGCGGAAGGAACTTCAAAACGGCGTGCTTCTTTGAGGGTAACCGAAAACGAATGTTCGTTCGACATCCCTCGACGCTACGTCAGAGATTCGCGACGTTCAAGGAGACGAAGTCCGAGAGATCCGATCCGGGATGAAGCTTTTCGTAGGCGCGACTGACTTCGTGGTATCCCTCTTTCGTCGGATTCATCCGAAGGATCGACATAAACGCGAGCGCACCGTCGGAATGACTTCCCGCACGAGTCGCTTCGGCGAGAAGCACGTCTCGAACGGCGTCGCGGCTCTCCGCATTTTTCAGTCCGATATCGGAGAGCATGTGAAATGCTTGTACGCGAAACGCACCTTCGGATTGCGGCAGCGTCTGGAGGCCGGCTTGAAGACTTGCGATGGCTGATGAATCTCCACCCAGCACCTGCGCGTAAATTTTCTCGACCGACTCGAAACTTTCCGGCGTCATTTCGACGTCATTA
>JBBQMV010000399.1:0-1793 GCA_038329315.1 Bdellovibrionia bacterium
GGCGACCCCGCCGTCGATGGCGAAAGAGCGCTCGAGGGTCTCGATCGCATTCGCGGTCTTCCGGAGTAAGAACGCCGGAGGCTTCGAGTACATGAAGACAGGAGGAGCGGCGGATACGTCGTTGATAATCGTGATTTCGGCTTCGTGCTCTTCCATTGGTTCGAAGGAGGAAGCGAACGGTGGCGGAGACGGAAGCTCCGGCATGATCATTTCCATTTCCATCGCCATACTCATCGCCGCGTTTGGTGGTGGTGGCGTCGATCTAGGGACGACAGACGAATCAGCATTCATCGGAAGATTTGCGTTCGCAGGAACCGAGGTCTTCAGTTTTTCATTGAGGCCACGGATCTGGACTTCCATCGCTTGGACGCGAGAGTTCGCCGTTGCGCTTTGGGTGAGGTGAAGCTCCGCTTCAAGCTGGGCTTCTTCCTCCATTCGCCGTGCCTTCACGTAGTCCGCGAGAACGGCGCTTCGATGAACGAGGGCCATTCCGTTGCACTTTGCACATCGAACGTACGCCTTTTTCGTATTTTCAAAATCGATTCCGGCGGTGACGAGTTCTTCGCAGTGGGGGCAGTTCCAGCGCATGGTTCTTCTCCAGTTCCTTCTATTAGGATCGAAGAAGCGCTAATGCGGGGCAATGGGTAGGATCTGCCTCTATATTATAGAATGAAGATGGGCAAAAATTGCCTCTCCGCAAGTAGGCTCGGGCTGTCCTAGTTTGAAGAACTAACCGAATCGTCAAAAATCCGAATCACGACTCGACGGTCGCGTTCGTTTACGGGTTCTTCGATGGAAGCGGCATCGGGTTTTGGAAGAACTAACGCAGCGGGGACTCGGTCCGCTTCCGGAGCCGGGTTGGGATGATCAGTGATGATCGTTCCGACCGGTTCGAGACGCTCGGGGCGGGTATCCGCATAACCGATCGCGACGAGTCGTTTCGGATCGAAGCCGTGGTCGATGAATGTCCTTACCACCCGAGCGGCGCGTGCGCTCGAGAGTTCCCAGTTCGAAGGATACGGCCCGGACAGAATTTTCCGGCTATCAGTATGACCTTCGACGGCGACTTTGAAGTGTTTTCCCTCGGCGGTTTGGATCCGAGTGATTTCGGTGAAAAAAGGTTCGAGAGCCTTCGTCCCGTCGGGAGAAATATCGGCGGAGAGCGTGCCGAAGAAAGTCGTCGACTGGAAGACGAGCGAAACACCTTCGGCGCCGAAATGAACCGAGGCTTCCTTTTCTAGGCCATTCTTCTCGATCACTTGATGGAGAAAACGCGCATATTCGGCATTGGCGGATTTAAAATCGCCACCGAACTGCTTCGAAACCGACTCGCGAACTTTTTCATACTTCTCAGTGTCGAGCTTTGCGAACGAGAAAAGCATAATGAAAAACCCGCAGAGAAGGGTCATAATATCCGCGTAGGACATTAGCCAGTTCGACTCGTCATGCGCGGACGCTTGCATATACGGGTCGATGTCTCTGTCTCTATACTCCACGACTTCGGGCGGTTTCTTTTTAAAAAATGCCACGGGTTCTAAGCCGCCTTCTTCACAACGCGCTCGCTCGGGAGCAGATAAGAGTTCAGCCCTTCGCGCATCGCGACCGGATTCACCTGGGACTTCAGCATGACGGCGCCTTCCATCATGATCCGTCGAAGATTCATCTCTTCTCGGGTGCGCTCCGTAAGATTTTCAGCAATCGGGAGAAAAACGAGATTCGCGAGCGCGATACCGTAAAGGGTTCCGATTAGACCGACGGACATCGCCGGTCCGATCAGGCTTTGGGAATTCGGT
>JBBQMV010000400.1:0-1771 GCA_038329315.1 Bdellovibrionia bacterium
ATTCTTATACCAAAACCACTCCGTCCCGTTCGTGGCGAGGAAGTCGATACGGATCGAGCGAAACTCCGAGCGTTCGAGGTGATTCTGTCGGAGCAAATAGAGTTCGATCGCCCGCCAGAGCTTCAACCGCTTCGAGGGCGGGAGAGCGACCTCCGCCGCCTCGAGGGAACCTACTCCACGCCCGCGGACTTCGACGAAAACGAGGCAATCGCCGTCCCTCACGATGAGGTCGATTTCGCCCACCCGGAATCGGACATTCCGGGCGACTAACCGACATCCGTTCGCATGGAGGTATTCGAGTGCCGCGAGTTCGGTACGGGCACCGATCGAAACTCGACTCGGAAAAAAACGGGGTGGGGAAATTCGAACTTTAGAAGGATTCACCAAGGAACGGTGAATTCAAGTGTTGTTCCAGTTTCCGCTCTTCCGCGAGCGGCGGCAGACCGAGCGCTTCTCTGACCGGGCCGAAGGTACGACGATGGATGGCCGTCGCGCCAAGCGCCGTAAGCGCCGAGCGATGCTTCGCGGTCGCGTAGCCTTTATGGACTTCGAGTCCGTAACCGGGATAAGTCTCCGCAAACTCTTTCATCCAGTCGTCACGGAAAACTTTCGCGATCACCGACGCGCAGGCAATCGAGAGCGACCGAAGGTCGCCTTTAATAATCGCGGTCGACTTTACGTTCACGTCATTTCGGAACTGGATCGGGACGACGTTTCCGTCGACGAGGACGTGATCGAATTCCCCGAGTGCATCCGCCGCGCGCTTCATCGCGAGGTGGGACGCATGGTAAATATTCACTTGGTCGATTTCTTCGACCGTCGCATGCGCGATTCCGAACGCGGCGGCATGCGCACGAATCCAGGGCGCCAGCTCCGCGCGCTTCTTCGCAGTCATCGCTTTCGAATCGGTGATGAACGCGATTTCCGGATGAAGCAGGGCGAGCTTCTGCAGCGGGAGATCCCACTCCCGAGGCAAGAGAACGGCCGCCGCGACGACGGGACCGGCGAGGCATCCGCGGCCGACTTCGTCGACGCCGATAATCCGAAAATGCGGGAAGCCCGCGCCCCGTTCGAAATCCAGAGTCGGCGAGGCCGATTCAGACTTTCGAGGGGGCGCGGGCTTCCGCTGTTTCTTCATTTCGAGAAGGGTTACTTCTTCTCGGCCTTCGCAGCTTCTTTAGCGGCGACTTGAGCTTGGGTTTCTACTTCACGCTCGATCTTTGCAGCGCGACCTTCGAGTTCGCGGATGTAGTAGAGTTTCGCGCGGCGAACTTTACCGATTTGAATGACGTCGATCTTCGCGACCTTCGGGGACGAGAAGAGGAAAATCCGCTCGACGCCCACGCCGTGGGACATCTTACGAACGGTGAACGAGCGCGACGCGCCCTTGCCCGAGAGGGCAATCACGAGGCCTTCGTAAGCCTGCGTACGTTCCTTATCGCCTTCTTTAATGAGGACGTGAACTTTCACGTTATCGCCGGCAGTGAAGTCCGGAAAAGTTTTCGTCATCGTGCTCTTCTCGACGAGTTCGACTTTAGAGCCGACGCCGCGTTGAGTTTTGTAGAAGCCACGGTTGTTTGATTTTTTCTTGATTACGACTTTAGACATTTGAAGACTGCTTTCGTTAGGAAGCTAAAAACTCTAGCACGCTGGCCCCCGACGTTCAGCGCTTGAAGGCGCATCCGGCCGGGCGGTTCATGTCCGAAGAGTCGATCGTCTAATGGCCCAAAAGCCTGTCTAAGATGATCGCCGCCGCGGCCCGAACAGAGAG
>JBBQMV010000401.1:0-1763 GCA_038329315.1 Bdellovibrionia bacterium
CCGAAGGACCCTCAGCAGACGTACGACGAGAACGTCCAGGAGCAGTCTATGGGTGACGTCGGCGAACTACGTGACGATCTGCCGCAAAAGTTCTCCGGGCGGTTTCCCCGTGACTTCTACCGTTATAGCCAGGACTTCCAGGACCGCGAAGACGGAGCGCCCGGGATCGACCAGGACTTCGGCACGAACATGGGGGTGCCCGGAAAAGAAGTGATATTGCCGAACGCCATGCCGGAAGGCGGCGGTGTTTCGGAAACCCAGACTGACCGCGAAGTCCGCGAAGAAATTATGGATTTTCTCACTCGCGACGAAAGTATCGATGCGGATGATGTCACGGTTCGCGTGGAAGACGGGGTCGTGACCCTGAGTGGTAGTGTCGACGAGGAGCGGATGAAACGGTCCATCGAGGATAGCGTTGGATCCGTGCCCGGCGTGGACGAGATTTTAAACTGCTTGATCATTAATCCGCCCACGAACTAAGATTTTGCGGTGAGCAAGCCGCGAATCATACTCTTTGATCGAAAGACGAAAGCGCTCGCTTTGGCGTTCCTTATTCTTTCGATCGTCATGGTTCGAATGGGGCCGGCATCGACTCTCGACGCGCGCTTCTTTTATACGAGCGCGGATGCTGCGGAATATCTCGCATCCATCGGCGCATTCGGTCGCGCGACTTATCTAAAAGTCGAAACACTCGATTTCGGATTGATCGCGATCTACACGCTTTTTCTCGTACGTGTTTTCGCGGCGTCATGGCGTGGACTCCGAAACCGGTGGTTCGCATTTGTTCCGGGATTTTTCGATTTGATTGAAACCGTCACGATTTTTTATCTTTTGAAAAGCGGAACGCTCACGCCGCCCGCGTACCTCGGATACGCAACCGCCGCGAAATGGCTTTCGGTTACGTTTACGCTGATCGTCGGAGTTGGTTCTAGTTTAGAGGGGCGCCAAGCGAAGGTGCGACTGGGAAAAATACCCCGTACAGTGTAGTAAAGAAATTGAGAAGGCGGGCCAGGCGGTGACGACTCGTTCGTGGAAAAATCGGGCCGGCGACGGTCTTGCACTCTAAAACATCGAGGTAATATGGAACAAGACGAGCGCCTATATGAATACAAGATGGCGAGTGAGGTTTTTCGCTTCGATGCCCGGTCCCACGCGGAGGCCCTTGTGATGCGCGGTGAAGCGATTGAATATTTTGCGGAGCACTTAGGAGTCGCTTTCGACGAGGGGGCCCTCATCGGCCCTATGATCGTCGAGCCGTCGGCAGGCTTTCAGTACCAAACCTGAGCCGGTAGTGGATCCCTTCCCCGGCCCGTAGGATGGCCCTTCTTATGCAACTTAACCCAGTGCAAGGAGGCAAATATGGCCAATTCCGACACGCTTCTCATCTGGATGATCTATGTCCAATTCGCGTTCTTCCTTTTGCCGGGAATCGCTTGGTTGGCCGATTGGGCTTTTCATAGCCGCGCGCGAAAAGCGCCGATCGGCTGGTCGGGGAATCGACTCCACTCGCATCGCTCGCGCTTTACCGCTTATCAGAAACGGACGGCATAATGGTCGTGCGCTTTATCCTTTCGAAGTGATCCCTTCTTTAAGGAGAAGCGCGCGGACCATCTCGCGCTTATCTCCTTGAATTTCGATCACGCCGTCTTTCCCGGCCGTCGAGTAGGTGCCGCCGGTGCCACATTTTTTCTTCAGCGTGGTCGTGAGGTTTTTTAGGAAGAGTTCATTCTTCGGAAGTCGATCGATGACGGTGACGGTTTTTC
>JBBQMV010000402.1:0-1754 GCA_038329315.1 Bdellovibrionia bacterium
GGTCCAAACGCCGGTGACCGAACGGCCTTCTGGCTCGAGAGTCACGTCTACTGCGAACACGCCGTAGTCGATGCTGAAGCCAAAGATCATGAGGAGCGCGATCAGGCTAATGAACGAAAAGCTCAACCCAAACGCGAAGACTCCGATCGAATAAACCCCCGCCGCGCAGAAAAACGGAACGAGCGCGAGGAGCGTGAGGGCGATGCGCCGGGAGTAGAGGAAAAGGAAAAACGACGCGAGGAGGATCGAAAGGGGCGCCATCCAGCGCATTTCCGCGGAAAGGGTCGCCGGAAAGATTTCGACGGCTTCTCGGAGCGAAAGCGCGTCGGGATAGTGCGCTTTCACTTTCGCGGTGTCGCCGTCGTCCTTCGGCAGCCAAACCGAGAGGTACCCGTAGGTTCGGCTGGGATCGCCGTGAAAGTCTTGAATATAGGATGGGATGTCGGAACCGAGCGCGCTGACCGCCTCGCAATCGAGGCGCGCGATCGCGGGCGCAAAAAACTTACGGTCGTTCTCGGAGAGGAAACCGAGGGGTGCTTGGGCCGGCGTGGACTTCATACAAAACGCTTCGGACCAACTCTTTAAGGAGTTCGTTCGCGCAGCCGGATCGGCCATGAAGCGAGCGATCGACTGCAGTCCGATCCCGTTCGCATCCGCCCATTTTTGCTTTTCGTGGGCAGTCACGAGCGCAACACCGAGCTTCGCGGTCGGATCGATTTCGAGGAGTGACGTCTTCACGCCGAGGTGCGGATAGAGCCAGTTCCGAACTTCGAGTTCGCGGGGTCTTTGGAAATCGAATTGGGACATATCGAGGTTCGGACGAAGAAGGAGAGCCGCGGGGACCGACGCGGCGAGGATGATGAGGATTCCTACGGTGCGGGCGCCCGATACCTGCGGCTCGAAGCGAAACGGTTCGATCGCGAAGAATTTTCCGTACCGGTAATGCAGAAAGAAGAAGAGCAGGTAGGTCACGACGAGACCGACAATCGCGAAGAACATCAGCTGGCGAAGGAGCGGAACTTGGCTAAAAAGCATCACCCCGAAGCCAGCGACGGTCGTAAGAATGCCGACGAGATTCGCGCGCCAGACGCCGCGGTAAGAAACGTTAAATGCGGAGTGGAGACCGTAATCGATCGCTAGGCCGATGAGGCCGGTCCCGAACGCGAGCGTCAGCCCGTGGATGCTGCCGAAGGCGGCCACGGTCGTGGCGGTCGCGACGCCCGTGGCGACGAGAACCGGTGGGAACAGCCAGAGTGCGCGAGCTCGGCGAGTGAAGAGGAGAAAGAGGATTTGGGCGGCGGTGAGAAAGAAGCCTAAGATCGTTACGTGTTCGAGGTCGTGCTGAACTTGGCGTTCGTTGGCGAACGTCGACGCGTGAGGGCCAATGAGCGTCGAAGCCCCGCACGCGGCGCAGGTGCCGTAAGCGCGGCCGAGAATTTCGTAAAACCGGGCAGTCGCGGCGGTATCGGTCGGCGGGGTTTTGAACTGCACGGGAATGACGACTCGTCCCGAAGCCGCGTCGACGAAAACGCCGCCCTGGTTCGGGAGATCCATCTTCACTTGAGATTCGAGCGCCTCGCGCAGTTCTGTGTACGAACTGAATGGGTCTTCCCGGAAAACGCCGAGGAGTTCTCCGCCGAGCGGGAGGGTAGCTTGGGCGTAGGTCTCGGAGAACATTCGCTTCAGTTCGCTCCGGCCCGGAAACGGGTGGCGAAGCGGATAGTCGCGGGCCCAATCGCGGAGGAGCGGCATGA
>JBBQMV010000403.1:0-1748 GCA_038329315.1 Bdellovibrionia bacterium
GTTCCGTCGGCTTGGTATTTCGTGGACGCGTCGAAGATCGACATCGTATCGCCGGTCGGAAGGTAGCGGGTTACGCCGCCTTCGATACCGGGAACGAGCATATTCTTCAGGCGGACGTTCGCAAACGTTCCGCGGACCATCACTTCGTGATTCCCGCGGCGTGCGCCGTAGGAGTTAAAGTCGGCCGGTTTCACGCCGAGGTGAGTGAGGTACTGACCGGCGGCAGATTTTGCATTGAACGATCCAGCCGGCGAAATGTGGTCGGTCGTGATCGAGTCGCCGAGGTAGGCGAGAACCTGCGCTTGATGAATGTCCTTCACCGGATCTGGTTTCGATTTGATCCCGTCAAAGAAGGGCGGTTCCTTGATGTAGGTCGATTTCGGGTCCCAGGCGTAGAGATCGCCCGTCGGAACTTTTAGGCCGGCCCAAGCAGAGTCACCCTTGAAGACTTCGGCGTACGACGATTTGAACTGCTTCGAAGTGACGTGCTTCGCGACCATCTCCGCGACTTGCGCGTCGGTCGGCCAGATGTCCTTCAAATAGACGGGCTTCCCGTGACGATCCTTGCCAAGCGATTCGGTGGTGAGGTCGGTGTAGACCGAACCGGCGAGCGCGTAGGCGACGACGAGCGGAGGGGAGGCGAGGTAGTTCGCTTTCACGAGCGGGTTCACGCGGCCTTCGAAGTTTCGGTTTCCGGAAAGGACGGAGGCGACGTAAAGATCGCCGTCGGTAACGGCTTTCGAAATCGCGTCTGGAAGCGGTCCGGAGTTTCCGATACAGGTCGTGCAGCCGTAGCCGACGACGTGGAATTTCAGCGCCTCGAGTGAAGTCATTAAGCCCGATTCGATAAGATAGTCGGTAACGACTTTCGATCCCGGTGCGAGTGACGTCTTCACCCATGGCTTTACAGTCATTCCGCGATCGGCAGCATTTTTTGCGAGAAGACCGGCGGCCATGAGGACGCCCGGATTCGAGGTGTTCGTGCAGGACGTAATCGCCGCGATGACGACCGCGCCGTTTTCGAGGGTGTAGTCCGCGCCGGCCACTGCGTAGGAGGCGCCCGCTTTCGCGGAGTCGCCTTTCGCGAGTTCCATGGCGTATTTCGAGAAGCTCTCATTCACTTTTCCGAGGGAGATCCGGTCTTGGGGCCGGGCTGGGCCAGCTAGCGATGGCTCGACGGTGTCGAGGTCGAGTTCGAGGGTATCGGAGTAATGCGGTTCCGGTGCCGAAGGGTCGTACCAAAAGTCTTGTTCCTTGAAGTATTTTTCGACGAGCGCGGCTTGGGCATCGCGGCCGGTGAGTCGGAGGTAGTCCATCGTCTTCGAATCGACTGGGAAGAGACCGACGGTCGCGCCGTATTCCGGCGCCATGTTCGCGATCGTCGCGCGGTCCGCGAGCGTGAGATTCGCGAGTCCGTTTCCGAAAAATTCGACGAATTTCCCAACGACGCCTTTTTTACGAAGCGCTTGGGTGACGGTCAAAACGAGATCGGTCGCGGTGACGCCCGGGCGGAGTTTTCCCGTCATCCTGAATCCGACGACGAGGGGAATGAGCATCGAGCACGGTTGGCCGAGCATGGCGGCTTCGGCTTCGATCCCGCCGACGCCCCATCCGAGGCAGCCAAGACCATTAATCATCGTGGTGTGTGAATCGGTTCCGACCATGGTGTCGGGATAGATGAGATCGCCCGTTTGGAACGTGTTCACCATCGCGACGTGCGAGAGGTATTCGAGGTTTACCTGGTGAAT
>JBBQMV010000404.1:0-1676 GCA_038329315.1 Bdellovibrionia bacterium
GGTGATGATGTGGAGGTAAACCGGGCCGAGCGCCGAAAGTTCGCGGGCAATATAGGTATAGTCAGCCGCCATTTCTGGATAGACGGGCATGTCGTTAAAGGTACCGAACGGTGAGAGGCGGACGCCGACTCGGTCGAAACCAATCGCCTTGCCGGTACGTTTTACGATTTCGAGGAGGAACTTCGCACGCCCTTCGATCGATCCGCCAAAAGCGTCCTTCCGAACGTTCGAGGACGGGCGAATGAACTGCTCGACGAGGTAACCGTTCGCACCGTGAATTTCCACCCCATCGAAGCCCGCTTCGACCGCGTTGCGAGCGGCTTGAACGAACTCTTCGATCGCCGTTTCGACTTCGACCGTACTCATTTCTTTCGGCGTCGGATAAGGCTTCATGCCGAACTGGTCGGTCAGGGTTTCGCCGGGAAGCTTCAGCGCAGAAGGAGCTAGAACTTCCGCTCCCGTTTCGAGATTCGCCGGGTGAGAAACGCGGCCGGTGTGCATCAGCTGAACGAAGATGCGGCCGTCGCGCGAGTGAACGGCGTCAGTGATCCTCTTCCACGCCGCGATTTGGGTGGCGTTATAGATTCCCGGAATGTGGGTATAGCCCGCCCCGTTTTTTGAAGGTGAAGTTCCCTCGGTGATGAGGAGGCCGGCCGAGGCGCGCTGAGCGTAGTAGGCCGCCATGATTTCGGTCGGGACGTGGTCCGCCGTCGCGCGAGCGCGGGTCATCGGCGCCATCGTAATCCGATTCTTTAAAGTGAGCCTTCCAAGCTGAGTTTGAGCGAAGAGTAGAGAAGTGTTTTTTGAAGTCATAGCCGAGCCCCTCATTTAGATTTATACTGTGACATATAACTATACTGTTTAACAGAAAAAAACAGTACTAGAAAAAAATACAGTATTATTAGACAATCGAAGAGTAAGAATGAAGGGGCTAAACGGGAGGGCATAATACATGAAGACTAAAGGGGATTTCGCAATCGCGATTCAGATCCTGCTTTCGTGCGCCCGCGATCCGGAAAACCGTCAGTGCTCTGCGAAACTGGCCGGGCCGGTCGGAGTTCACGCCTCCCGAATTCGCACGATCGTAGCGAAGCTCGTGAAGGCCGGAATCTTATCGGCTCATGAAGGACGTTCGGGCGGGATCCAGCTCCGTCGTCCCGCCTCGAAAATCGACCTCGAGGAAGTCCTCCGTATCGTCGACCCTTCGCCGTTCATTAAAATTCACGAAACTCCGAAGGGCTCGAAATGCCCTATCGGTTGCGGCATGGCAAAGGTCATGGAAATGGTCGAATCGAAAGTCGAAGACTCTGCTCGGAAGAGCCTGAAGTCCTTCCGACTCGACGATCTTCTCGAACTCGCGACGGAGTAATTCACTATGAAACGCTGGATGGCCCATTCGCTCCTCGCCGCGGTTCTCCTCATCGGAAGTGTCGCGTACGCGGACGACGGTGCGATTAAGATCCTCTTTCTCGGTGATTCCCTCACCGAAGGTTACGGCGTTACGAAGGATAAAGCTTATCCGACCCTCGTCGTCGAGCGCCTGAATGAAAAGTTCTTGCAGCGCCGGATGGCGAAGCGGGTGGCCGCCCTTTATGGCGGAATCAGCGGCTCGACGAGCGCGAGCGCGCTCTCGCGCCTACGGTGGTTCTTAAAAGCGAAGCCGCGAATTCTTTTTC
>JBBQMV010000405.1:0-1669 GCA_038329315.1 Bdellovibrionia bacterium
GCCGAATCGGAATCACGTTTAAGCGATAAAATAAATCTTCGCGGAAACGCTTCGCTTTCACTTCGTTCGCAAGGTTACGGAGCGTCGCCGCGATAATCCGAACGTCGACGTCGCGGTAGGTGTTTTCGCCCACGCGCTTAATTTTCCGTTCCTGAATGACGCGCAAAAGCTTCGATTGGAGCTGGGGCGGCATATCGCCGATTTCGTCGAGGAACAACGTACCGCCGTTCGCTTCTTCGAAAATCCCCGCGCGATTAAACTCGGCGCCGGTAAAAGACCCCTTCGCGTGACCGAAAAGTTCGCTCTCGAGAAGATTCTCGGGAATGGCGGAGCAGTTAATCGCGACGAATGGCTTTTCTGAACGCAAACTCGCCCGATGGATTAGGCGTGCGAATACTTCTTTTCCGGTTCCGCTCTCGCCGGTGATTAAAACCGTCGCGTCGCTCGGAGCGACTCGCTTCGCGAGTTCGATCGACTTCAGTAGAACGGGGCTCTTCGCGATAATGCCGCCGGTGAGCGAATTCGAATCTTCGATCGTCCGACGAAGAACCCGGTTCTCGCGTTGGATCTGTGAAAAATGCAGACTCCGCTGGAGAACGACGGTGAGGTGAGGAAAGTGCGGCGGCTTCACGATGTAATCGGTGGCTCCGGCTTCGATCGCTTCGATCGCGGCATCCACGGAGGAATTCGCGGTCATCACGATGACCGGAAGATCCGGGTGAATCGCCTTCAATTTTTTCGTGAACTCGAGGCCGTCCATCTCGGGCATCGCGAGATCAGTGAGGACGAGATCATACGGGGGAGTTCCGCCGACATAGCCACGAAGCTCCGAAAGAAGCGTTTCTGCGCGATCGAAGTGCGTGAATTTCATCTTCCGTGCGGTGTAGTAATCCACTAAGCGTTCGGCGAACTCGACGTCATCATCCACTAGGGCGATCTGGAACTGTTGCGTACTCATCCCACCAAATTACCCCTTCGTCCCAACTTGAACCAGTTAAAAGTTTTTTTAGGTATTAATGCCACGCATTCAAGAACCTTAATGCCCCGGCATCCGGATTGCTAACACTAGAAGTGAACTAAAACCCCCTGGAAATTTTACAACATGATGCGCAATCTTTTAGCCCTCGACCACGTCGGTGTCACTCTCGGTATTGTCCTATTGAGTGTTTTTGCCCCAGACACTTTTGGAGCTCCTCCTTCGGTAGCCGTCGTGATCACCCCTTCGTTCACGAGCGTGCGGAACAATTCGGATCTCGCCCAAGAACAAGGAATCGATTCGAATCGGAAGCTCGGATGGGGCGGCGGGGTACTTTTCGACTCTCCGCTCGCGGAAGGCCTGAGCCTTGGTCTCGGCGCTCTCTACATCGAACGGAAATTCCAGATCGGAACCGGTTCGGTGCGCCTCGAACGGAAGGTTCCGACCCTCTTCGTGCCGCTCGAAGCGAAATTCTGGTTCATGAACCAGTTTAACGTCGGTGCCGGGGTCTTCGGCGCGGTGAAAGTCGGGAGCGTTACCGACTCGGTCGTCGTCGGAAACGGTGGTCTTCAGTCCACCTCGTCGGCCGATCACGAAACGGTAGAATACGGCCTCACCGCTTCCGCCAACTTCTTGCTTCCGGTTTCCGAAAGGACCGGATTTCTCGTCGGTGCCCGCTACCTTCGCGGCATG
>JBBQMV010000406.1:0-1653 GCA_038329315.1 Bdellovibrionia bacterium
ACGCGGTTCACGCCGCGCACTTCGTTACAAATCCGCGAGCTTACGCGCGCGAGGAACCGCATATCGAAGTGGAACCAATCGGCAGTCATCCCGTCGACCGACGTCACCGCGCGAAGGGCGATGCAGTAGTCATGGGTGCGACCGTCGCCCTGTACGCCGACACTCCGAATCGGGAGAAATACACCCATCGCTTGCCAGATTTTTTCGTAGAGGCCCTCGGCTTGAAGCATCGAGATAAAGACTTCGTCCGCGTTCCGGAGGATGTCGCAACGCTCTTTCGTGACTTCGCCGACGATCCGCACGCCGAGTCCCGGGCCCGGAAACGGATGGCGCCTAATGAACGCTTCCGGAACGCCGAGCTTCCGGCCGATTTCACGGACTTCGTCTTTGAAAAGGTCGCGGAACGGCTCGAGGAGTTTGAACTTCATGTCCTTCGGAAGTCCGCCGACGTTGTGGTGGGATTTAATGGTGTGGCTATGTTTTTTCACGCCCGGCCCGGAGACGGCATCATCACGGACCGGCGCCGGCGAAGACTCGATGACATCCGGGTAAAGCGTTCCTTGGACGAGAAACGACGGCAGTACCCCGATTTTCTTTTCGAGCTTCGCGCCCTCTTCATCGAAAATCGCGATGAATTCGCCGCCGATAATTTTTCGCTTCGCTTCGGGATCGGTGACACCCGCGAGCTTCTTCAGATAACGTTCTTCCGCGTTTACGCGAATGACCGGGAGGTGAAGCTGCTCGGTGAAAAGTTTCATCACGCGATCCCCCTCTTCGAAACGAAGGAGGCCGGTATCGACGAAGACGCAGTGGAGGCGATCCCCGATCGCTTTATGCACGAGTGTCGCCGCGACCGTCGAGTCGACGCCGCCGGAGAGCGCGCAAATCACGTGAGCGCCTTCGGGAATTCTTTTCTTAATCCGTTCGATTTCTTCGGTGATGAAATCACCCATCGACCAATCGGCTTTCAACCCACCGATGCCAGTCAGGAAATGACGAAGCAGATCGATCCCGTTTTCCGAGTGCGTAACTTCGGGGTGGAACTGGAGCGCGTACAGTTTTTTCGTCGGTGCTTCGATCGCGGCTACGGCACCGGATTCGGACTTCGCCGCCAACCGGAAACCCGTCGGGAGCTTCGAGGTTTCGTCGCCATGAGACATCCAGACTTGGCGGTTCGCCGCGTTTACGATCGAGCCGGTTTCGTCCTTCGAAACGCCGGCGGCCACGCGGAACGGCGAGCGTTCCGGGAAGAGGCCCATCTCGCTCTCGTTTTTCGCGATCGGCTCGGGCACGACGCCCATCCGACCATATTCGCGCTTCACGCCCGGCTTCACTTCACCGCCGAAGGCTTGGACTAGCAGCTGGAGTCCGTAGCAAATGCCGAGCACCGGCACACCGCGCTCGGTTTGGTACGCGAGAAATCCTTTCGGGAGTTCCGGCGCGTCTTTGTCGTAAACGCTCGACGGTCCACCGGAAAGGATGATCGCCTGCGGGGCAAATTCTTTGATCCGGTCGAGCCCGGCGTCGCCCGGAAAGACGTAGGAATAAAACCCGAGTTCCCGCACACGGCGAGCGATCAGTTGGGTGTACTGGGAGCCGTAATCCAGGATGAGAATCTTATTCATCGGTGCGGGATTCATCGCACATAATACG
>JBBQMV010000407.1:0-1600 GCA_038329315.1 Bdellovibrionia bacterium
CCTTGGGTAGCCACTTGATCAATTTCAAACATGGTTGGTTCCTCTTCCTTTTTGAGGAGACCGTTTCCGGCCTTCCGTTTAAATACCGTTTCGCTCTCGCCTCTCAGTTCGAACGAAATTTTCTTACAACTAAATTTCTAAAACAGATCCTTGATCCAAGTCCGCATCGACCCACGAACTTTGTCGTAGATGTTCTTTTCGCGAATCTGAAACTTAGCCTTAGAGCCATTGCGGGCTCCGTACTTCAAAAGTCCTACGCCAGTCGCGAATTTCGGAGAATTCACGACGTCACGTAGGCCACCGATTCCCTGAGGGATTCCGCGCTTCACCGGCATTTCGAAAATGAATTCTGCCATCTCCGGCATGCCTTCAAGAAGGCTAGAGCCGCCGGTAATCACGACGCCACCGGAGAGAACATCTCCGTGACCGCTTTGAATGACTTCGCGCTGAATGAGTGAAAACATTTCTTCTACGCGGGGCTCGATAATCTCGGCGAGGAGACGACGCGGTACCATCCGAGGTTTCCGTCCGCCGACGCCAGCCACTTCGATCGTTTCGTCCGGACGGACGAGCGAAGCGAGTGAACACCCGTGAGCGATCTTGAGTTTCTCCGCTTCGTGCTGCGGACAACGAAGGCCGACGGCGATATCGTTCGTGATGTGATTTCCACCCACCGCGAGAACACCCGTGAAGACGATCGCGCCATCTTTGAAAATAGCGATATCACTCGTGCCGCCGCCGATGTCGACGAGGACGACTCCGAGATCTTTTTCATCTTCCGAAAGTACTGCCGCGGCCGAGGCGATCGGCTCAAGGCAGATTTCGGTGACGTTCAGGCCCGCTTTATTCGCACATTTAATGATGTTTTGGGCCGAAGAAACGGCTCCGGTAACGATATGTACTTTGCTTTCTAGGCGCATTCCGTTCATTCCGATCGGATCGCGAATTCCGTCCTGTCCGTCGATGATAAATTCTTGCGGCATGATGTGAATGACTTCGCGATCAAGCGGGATCGCAACGGCCTTCGCGGCGTCGATACAGCGCTGAACATCGCTTTCATTAATTTCTTTATCCTTCACGGCGACGACGCCCGTAGAATTGAAGGATTTGATGTGCCCGCCGGCGATGCCGGTGAACACACTCGAAATTTCTACACCTGCCATGAGTTCGGCTTCTTCGACAGCTTTCGTGATGCTCTCGACGGTCGAGTCGATATTGATCACGACCCCTTTACGAAGTCCGACCGACGGCGCCGATCCGATACCGATGATATCGATGACTGGATTTGCTCCGCGTTCGTGGACTTCGCCCACGATGCAGCAAATTTTCGTCGTTCCAATATCGAGACCGACTACGAAGTCCTTTTTGGACATACGAGAATCCCTCCCATGGGACTCTGACCCGCCAGTACTGCACGCAGTCAAAAATTAATCAGCAGAAAACCCGAACTCGGCTAAAACTGCCTACCTTATAAGAGAGTCTAAGAACTACGAGCGATTCTGACAACTATTTTTTTGCCCAGATCGGCAAAAACCTGACGCGCTCGGATTCCGTTCTTGGAGAGATAGATGAGCACTTCGCGAAGTCGACCGAGCTGAGC
>JBBQMV010000408.1:0-1569 GCA_038329315.1 Bdellovibrionia bacterium
CTTTCGGTGCTGACAGTGCCGGGCTTCAAGAGAAGATCATGAAGCAAATTCGAGAACTCGGCGACTCCCTCGAGCGTGCCGGTGTAAAAGTGGAAAAGAACGGATGGGAAGCCATCGGCCAAGCCATTTACAAGCTTGGCAATTCGCTTGAGCATTTGAACGACAAAAAATCGGACGTGAAAACGCCTGGAGTCGCTTCGAAAGCTTACACGGATAAGGAATTCGACGATAAGACGAAGAAATCTCCCGATCTGAAGGCCTCGGCCAACAAGGTCGGAGATAACGATAGCCAAGCCTACTAAGTAGAGTAGAGACCGAAGTCACTCGATTCTACCCTAGAGGCTAACGGCGTCGTTACGAAGGACCAGGCTCGGCGTTAAACCCGTACCTGGTCCTTCATTATTTTTATAACCCGGAGCGGATTCATCATGAATAAACCAAAAACTCTAAACGGCCCGCATACGGAGGCCTATGCAAAGACGCGCGAAATCGTAAAAGATCTGAAGTTTTGCATGATGACGACGGAAACTCCGGAAGGACGACTCGTCAGTCGCCCGATGACCTGTAGCCAATTCGACGATGACGGGCACCTCTGGTTCTTCGCCGCCCAGGATTCCGAACAAACGATCGGATTCGATTTCGACGAAAATGTGAATCTCGCCTTCGTCTGTGTCGAAAAATCGCGTTACCTCTCGGTGGTCGGCATGGCGGAAGTCATCAAGGATCGTGCGAAAATCGATGAACTTTGGAATCCGATGGTCCACGCGTGGTTTCCCAAGGGAAAAGAAGATCCACGTCTTTGCTTAATCCGAGTTCAAGCACTCAGCGCTGAATATTGGGACAACCCTGCATCGAAGGTCGTAAAACTTTTCGAAATCGCGAAAGCGCTCGCCACCCATCAGGTGCCCGGCACAATCGGCGAAAATGAACGGGTTCGGCTGAACTAATTCACGGTCAGGACAACTCACTAGCTACGGTCGGGCAGAGCCCTCCCATCCGCAAGTGAGCCTACTTCCCGACTAAAACCCCGAGTATTCTTGGTACTGGCCGAAGACTTTGCGGAGGGTATCCGCAATTTCGCCGAGAGTCGCGCCTGCGCGGGCGGATTCGACCACGAGCCCCATCACGTTCGCGTCGCCCTTCGCACCATCCGTGAGTGCACGGAGGGATTGGTCGCATGCATTCTGGTTCCGTTTCGCGCGCCAAGCCTTTGTTCGGGCGACGGCACCGGCTTCGAGCTCCGGCGGAATCCGCATGATTTCGATTGGCGACGCACCTTTCGCGTCGTCCTTAAAACAATTCACGCCGACGACCTTGATCCGACCTCCGTCGATCCCGCGCTGGTCTAAGTAAGCGGAATTTAAAATTTCGTTTTGAACCCATCCGTTCTCGATGCACTTCACAGTGCCGCCGAGCTTCTCCATCTCTTCGAGGTAGGCAAAAGTCCTCTTTTCGAGTTCGAGGGTAAGGTTTTCGATGAAGTAACTTCCGGCAAGCGGGTCCACGGTTTGGGTGACGTTCGTCTCCGAAGCAATCACTTGCTGAGTCCTCAGCGCAAGCCGGGCCGAT
>JBBQMV010000409.1:0-1532 GCA_038329315.1 Bdellovibrionia bacterium
GGTTCCTTTGCTGACGATCCACCCGCCGTCGATTGTCGCGAACATCGAGCGGAGCTGGGCAGAGAGAGCCGTCGAGTTCGAAAGGAAGGTCGCAAACCCGGTGCCGTTCTTCGCGACTTTATCGATTCTTCGGCCCGATGCGTTTTCCACGAGTACGAGAAGGTAGTTATCGTCGTAGTTCACCATGTCGACCGGCGTATCGGAAGGAAAGTTCGAGTAGTCGACGACGACCGAATCGAATCCGCCGTTTTCCTTAAAGCGCACGATCGTATTCGAAGGAGCCGCCATCGCGGTGCCGAGACCGGCGTAAGTCGTCCCGCTGGCGACGTAGAGGTATTTCGAAGTCGCGGTCGTCCCGCTGCTGGTCGTCGGGCTGGACTGGCTGGGAAGATTGCAGCCCGACGCGATTACGACGGTGATTACCGCTAAAATTTTTGTGCTGTTTACCATACTACACCTCCCATTAACATGAGACCGCCGAGGGCGAATCCCGATTGGCCACCGAACGTTGCTGACTGTTGTTTCAAAGCGATTTCTGCGAAGGCGCCCCACGGATTTTTCGGTCCGCCTAAAATGAAATCGGCCCCGGCGAAAATATCGTAACCCAGAGTCATCGCGGATTCGGATGCGGTGAGCGTCGAATAGGTTTGATCCGGAAGACGAAGGAGCGCCAAGCCGATATCGAGAGTCGCCCCCATATAGATGAGAATGCCGGTCTCGCGCGGAGTCGGAATCGGAGTGATCCGGAAACCCAGCCCGACGTTTCCTGCGGTTTCGGTGTAGCTCAGCGTTTTTGCGGTACCACCGTCGAGAAAACTCGCGTGTCCACTCGAGGAGTCGAATCGAAATTTAAAGAGATAGGCGGCGAAGGATCCGCCTTTGCCGGCCGCGAACTCGAGCGAGAGTTGGGAGTTTGGATTGCCGAGCGACTTATTTGCGGCTCCGGTTAGGTTCGTATATCCGATTCCGAAGTGCCCGAATCGATCGTGGGGCTCTGCACGGGCTTCGGAAGACGCGAGCAGCGCGAAGGAGAGAAGTATTAATGCGGATGGCCATTTCGTTCTCAAGATACTCTCCATGATACTCTTCTACGTTCGGATTTCTGCAGAAAGACTTTAGATTCTGAAGAAAACGTCAGGATTGCGACTGGCGAGTGGGTAAAATAGGAATGGCGAGTGGGTCATTCTTTACCCACACTGAGAGTGCCCATGAAGGCGTTCGACCGAAATCTCGGCAAGGCGAAGTTGGAATCGATCCCCGAAGCTCCCGGCATCTATCGTTTCTATAACGAAGCCGGCACGCTCATCTACGTCGGCAAGGCGAAGAACCTCCGGCGGCGGCTTGCGCAGTACCGAAATGCGAAGCGAAGGAAGAAGCACGCGAAGATGCGCAAGATCGTTGCCGAGGCCGTACGGCTCGAGCTCGAGGTGTGTGCCGATGAATTCGCAGCGCTCCACCTCGAAAACGAGTGGATCCGCGAGCACCGCCCGAAGTGGAACGTCGCGGGTGCTTTTTTCTTTCTCTACCCGATG
>JBBQMV010000410.1:0-1525 GCA_038329315.1 Bdellovibrionia bacterium
TCGGTGCGTCCGGAGTGATCGAACGAATGAGAGTTTTCGATTTCGCGCCGACGGAGCCGATAAAATCTTCAACCCCGCGAATATGGCGAAGCGCGCGACGGACGTATTTCGAACATTCACGAGCGGGCTCGCCCGTGAGGAGAATGGGACGGGCTTCGTCGAGAATTCTCATCCGGTAGTTAAAAAGGGTGTGAATGACATCCGCGGCGCTCTTTTCGATTTCGTCCTTCGCGAACTGACCCGGGCTAATCCCGTCGATCGAAGTCGAGATCCGTTCGAGCACGCTGATACACGTTCCCGCGGTGAGTGCCGGAGTAGAGGTGATGCTCTGGCTCCACTGAACGAGCCCCATCGAGGCGGGATTTCGGACGACGTCCAGTTTGGTGTCCGTAACGGAGGGGCCCGTACAAGCGGCCAACGCCGCTGCGATACCGAGGCCAAGGGCAGATTTCATTTGAATTGAATAGGGAGTCGCCATTCCCTAATTTTAAGCAAAATAGAGAGAGATCGCGACCGGCAGGAAATGCCGGAATTCGTCGAAAGCTACTCAGCAACGACGATACGGTTACGGCCGCCGTTTTTCGCAGCGTAGAGTGCCTGGTCAGCGTGCTTGAGGAGTGTCGCCGCCGATTCAATTCCGGTCTTGAGCTCGGCAATCCCCATCGAAGTCGTGACGGCCAGGCGCTTCCCTTCGTAGATAAACGGATGAGTCTCGATCGCCGCGCGAATGCGCTCCCCGATTTCGAGGGCCGCTTTCGCGCCGGTGTTTCCGAGGAGGACGACGAATTCTTCGCCGCCGTATCGCGCGAAGATGTCTTTCGGGCGAATGTAGTTCGTACGCACGAGCGCCGCGAACTCCCGCAGCACCATATCGCCGGCGTCGTGGCCGTAGTTGTCGTTCACTTTTTTGAAATGGTCGAGATCGAAGAAGAGTACGGCGAAATCCGTGTGCAGCGCTTTCGCGCGCTTGAATTCGACTTCGAGCACGTCCATCAGGTAGCGCTTATTGTAAATTTTCGTGAGGGCATCGGTATGGGCGGCAGAGCCGAGATTTCCGAGGAAAAGCGTCTCAAGCTCGCCTTGCGGAAGATATTTCATGATCGTCGAACCGAGCTTGATCATATCTTCTTTGGCGAGCGAACGGGATTCGTTCGGAGCGAGTTTCTTATCGTTAATCAGCGTTCCGTTTTGGGAACCAAGGTCGGTGAGTAGAACTTTTCCGCCGGACTTCACGACCTTCGCGTGTTTTCGCGAAATGCTCTGATCGAGAATCGCGATGTCCGCGGACGGATCGCGTCCGAGAACCATTTCTTCTTGCGTGATAAAGAATCGGTGCCCCTGCGGCGTGCCCCGAATGATAATCAGGCAGGCTTCTTGTTCTTTCGCCTTCGCCATTTCTTGATTCAAAGTCGCCTGATCCGACGTCAATACTTTCGTAGAGTCGGTCGAGTCGTCTTCAGGGGGGGAGTCAGTCATGTCGTCGAAAATGGCCACGATTCCGAAAGTTTAAGGGTCTGACTCAGTG
>JBBQMV010000411.1:0-1502 GCA_038329315.1 Bdellovibrionia bacterium
CGGTTACCGAAGCCACTTCAAAGGCCAAGGGATGCAGTTCTCCGAGCACCGAGTCTACGTCGCAGGCGACGAAGTTCGCCATATCGATTGGAAGGCGAGCGCGCGGTCGAAAGAAACCCTCGTAAAGAAATTCGAAGAGGAACGGGAACTGAACGTTCTCTTTGTCGTCGACTTCTCGGGCTCTGGGCTTTTCGGTTCGAAGGCGACGACGAAAACCGAAGCGAGCGCAGAAATCGCTGCGCTCCTCGCTACGGCGGCCGAGCATACGGGCGACAAAACCGGCCTGATTCTTTTCGCAGGGAAAATCGAAAAACGGGTTGCCCCGAAACGCGGTCGTTCCCACCTTCTTCGAATCGTGCAGGATATTCTCCAGACCGAACCGTCGACGAAAGGCACCGATTTGAAGGGCGCGCTCGAAAGTGCCGCGCGCGTAATGAAACACAAAGGGATCGTCTTCGTGATTTCGGATTTTCAGGCCGAAAATTATGAAACCGCGCTGAAGCGGCTCGCACGTAAGAATGAAGTCGTGGCGATTCGTGTCCGCGATAAGCACGAATGGGATATTCCGAACGTCGGCGCGATTGCCGTCATCGATCCGGAAACCGGGGAAGAGGGGATCGTCGATCCCCGCTCGTACCGGTTTCGGAACTGGTTCGATAAATATAAAAAGGATGTCGATCTACGTTTAAAGAACGCGCTTCGGGGCGCGAACGTGGAAGAGCTTCCGATTGAGACCCGGGAGGATCATGTCCAAGCCGTGGTTCGCTTTTTCCAAGCGCGCCGCCGCTTGCGTCGGCGTTAGCGCGATCCTCGCGCTTGCGATCGTCACGAGTGGTGTGCCGGCCTTGGCGGCATCGAGCGGGTCTTCAGCGAAAGCCGAAGGCGAACCTTCACTCGCGTCCGATCTACCGGAACGGACCGTGGTTCTCTCGACCCGTGGTGGTCAGGAACTTCGCGTGGGGGATTCGGTTTCGTATACCTTAGAAGGCGGTTCGGAACCTGCGGCCGAAGCTCGTTGGGGAATCGACCCGAAGCAGAGCGGCTTGAAAATGGGATTCCTTTTTCGGCCGGGACGGCTATTTACCCCGCTGATGGCGGGAGAACTCTCGCTTCCGGCTCTTCCGATACTAAACGAGAAAGAGGAAGTCGTCGGCCGCACGGCGCCGATCGCTATCAAGATCGCATCGAACTTCTCTGCGAAAGAGAAGCAGTCGGGCCAACCGGCGAAGCCGGAGCCCGCCATCGGTCCCCTCGGTCTCCCCTTTCCGGTTTGGATCCAGTCCGCGATTGCGTTCGCGATCTTGGGTCTCGTTTTAGTCGGCGTCTATTTCCTCGTGCAGTACCTTCGTCGTAAGGCGGCCGCGGCTCTCAAGAAGATCCTCCCGAAGAAACCGTACGACATCGTGGCTCTCGAACGCATGGATGCGTTGCTCAAACAGGGGCTGCTGGCGGACGGGAAGTATAAGCCGCTCTATTTCGGAATTTCCGAGACTCTGAAAGCC